>CAWUKF010000008.1:0-25687 GCA_963922745.1 uncultured Sphingomonadales bacterium | reverse complement strand
CGCGCGCGCTCAGTGGGTCTGTAGCTGATCGGTCACCGGCGGTTGTCTGCCCTGCAGAAGGGTGAGGCCGCTGGGTCTTGGTTGCTGCACATACCTTGACGGCCGGCGCGCGTGCCTGTGCGCCGCCGAGATCTAGGTCATGCCTAAGTGGTGCCCGATCTCTTCTTGCGCTGCTCTGCAGGTTGTCTCGTGGATCGTTGGAAGATGGGGTAGGACGATTGAAAATCGCCCTACCCAAACTCGAAGAGCGCATACCAGGTGCACTGCGTTCGCCAAGGCTGTGGCCTGCGGGGGCTCAACAGCCTCGATGGAAAGTTTTCAACCTTTCCTGCTATGATCTATCGGAATCCTGGCCGCGAAGATCAAATGCTATCCCATCCATTTTGGTGATATAGGACAAAATTGTATCCATTTTGGGAATAGTATGGGCTGAAAAAATTCTTCACCCCCAACCTTCAATCGCGTTTCATTGTGATCGAGATGCGCCGGTTCCGGTCGTCCATTCGGTTGTCCGGATTATAGGGCTCGGTATCCGCCACACCTTCGATCCTCGTCATCCGGGTTTTCAGCACCCCCTGGCTGACCAGCTCTTTCCGAGTGGCCTCGGCGCGGGCGGATGACAGCATCCAGTTGTTCATCTGCTTGCCGCTCGCGTAGGGCAAGCTGTCGGTATGGCCCCGAATTACCAGCTGATTGTCCACGCTGGCCAGGATTTCTGCCACTTCCCCGATCAGCACTCTGGCCTTGGGATTGAGAATGTCGGTGGCGAGTGCGAACATGCTGAAATTGGCTTCATCGATCAGATCGATCCTCAGCCCTTCCTCGGTATCGGTAAAGCGGATGTTCTTCAGCAATGCGATCTTTGACGGATCATTCTTGATCCGTTCCTTGATGCGCCTTTCGAACTCCTTGGCATCCATCTTGGTACGCTTTTGACCATCCTTGTTCTTGTCATTCTGAGTGCCGGTAGCGTCTCGCGGGATGGTTAAGGAGCGGGTTCCGGTCTGCGAGGCCTTGTGCGGATAATTGTCCTCGGCCGTCAGTGAATCTCCACCGAACATGCCGTTTGAACCAGCACTGTTCTCACGCATTTCAACCAAAGTGGGGGCAAAATAGTCGGCCAAGGCCTTGCGCTGCTTCTCATTGGTTGCGCCAAGCAGCCACATCAGCAGGAAAAATGCCATCATCGCGGTTACGAAGTCAGCATAGGCAACTTTCCATGCGCCACCGTGATGGCCGGCATGGGCTTCCATAATGATCTTCTTTACGATGATCGGCGGTTGGTTTGAGCCGGGATCTGCCTTTTTTGCCATGGCTCAGCGCGCCCGTATCGCATCAAACACGTCGGCAAAGCTCGGCTGGTTTGCGTGCTGCAAACTGGTCCGGGCGGCCTCAATGATCAGCGGTTGCGGGTGACCGTGCAGGCTGGCGATGATGATCTGTTTGGCGACCTGGTAAATGGTGGAATCGCTTTCGATCACTGATCGTGCGCGCTGGGCCATGGGCCCGGCAAAACCGTAAGCGAGCAAAACGCCAAGAAATGTCCCGACCAAGGCAGAGCCGATCATTCCGCCGAGTATGGCCGGTGGCTGGTCGATTGCGCCCATGGTTTTTACAACGCCAAGAACAGCCGCGACAATTCCCAAAGCGGGGAGGGCGTCGGCCAGGCCTTGCAGATTGTCGGCAGGCGCAATCGCTTCGTGATGATGGGTCTTTATGCTTTGATCCATTACGTCTTCAACGGCATAGGGATCGAGTGTGCCTGATGAGACGACGACGAGCCGTAGACTGTCGGCGATCAGATGAATCAGCGTCTCGTCCTTCAAGAGTTTGGGATATTCGCTGAATATCGGCGAGGCCTTGGGGTCCTCGATATGGGGTTCGAGTGCAACCGGCCCTTCGCTTTTGAGTATCTTGGTCAGTTTGGAGACGAGCAGGATGCAGTCCATGAAATCCTGCTTGGCATAGGTCGGCCCTTTGAAGACCTTCCCAAATCCACCCAATAGTGCTTTCAGCTGTGCCCCGGAATTGCCGATGATGAGCGCGCCGACCGCCGAGCCGCCGATAATGCCCATTTCGATTGGCAGTGCGTGCAAGACGACGCCCATGTCCCCGCCTGACAGCGTGAAAATGCCGAACACCATGACGAGCAGAACCACAATACCTATACCGGCAAACATATATCAATTCCCCATCATCGGATTCAGAGTGTCGCGTTTTTCCCCGTTGCAGCTGATCGGAGAACCGGACATTGTTATGATAAACGGAGAAAACGACTCTTGGTTAAGGCTCGGATATCGCTAAAATATGATCAGCTAGCCTATTAGCTGTATCAGCGAGGTACTGGCGGATTTGGCGTAGAGCCTCTGCGCAGCTTCCAGGTTCACCAACAGCGACTGGAAACGCGTAACTGCCTCTCCAATATCGGTATTTTCCAGCGTTGACTGGCGCTCTGTCGAGGCCAGCTGGGATCGCTGAAGTCTGTCTTCCTGCTGGTCGAGCCGATTTACCAGAACGCCCTGATTGGCGATCAGGTTGGAAAAATGATTGGTCATCGATTCTGTGCGTTCAAGCTGCAACGCCCGGTCTGCAGGCGTGCCGGAACGGACGGCAATAATCATGTCCGCCATGATCGTATCAAGATCGCCAGTACCGCCCGCCAGGCTGATCGACTGCGCGACGGTCTGAAGATTTGGCGCCGGAGTAACCAGAACATCGGTATCAATCCGCATCTGGATTGGATCGCCGGCATGAAACAATTTGCCGCCATAGCTGTCTTGTGCCTGGGTGAGCTGGTTGAACTGGTCGCGCAGGCCTTGCAGCTCAATCGCAATCACGGCCCGATCCTGGGGAGAAACCGTCTCGTTGTTCGCCAGGATGACCAGTTCGCGCGCGCGCGTGACTCCGTTGGCAATCGCGTCGATAGAGGATTCCGCCTGTTGAGCGAGGATCCGTGCGCGGCCGATATTGTTGAGCCACGAATCCTCAATGGCAGCCTTTCGTCCAAGGCTGGATATCTCGAGCCAGCTGGCCGGTGCCTCTGACGGGCGACTGAAACTTTTGCCGCTGGCGATTGTTTCCTGCGTTCGGCTTATCAGCGCTGCCAGTTCCGCCTGAATCTGGATGCCGTCATTGGGCCTGTTTCTGTTGATCGACTCCATGATTTTCTCTTTCGCTTGCGATCGCCTAGAAGATCGCCAAGATCGACTGCATCGTGTCCCGCGCCACCTGGATTATCCGGGCGGACGCTTCGTAGGATTGCTGCAGCCGGATCAGGTCCGCTGCTTCGCGATCGAGATCGACACCGGAAACATTGTTTCGAGCCTCGCGGGTAGCGCGATCAAACGCCGTTGCCGCCTTGCTTTCACTGCGAGCGGCCAAAAGATTCTGCGCCTGGCCGAGCGCGATTTTCTCATAAGTCTTTTCAATGCCGGTTGGTGTGCGCAGGTCAACGAACGCCAGAATATTGCCATTGGCAACGCCCGCCGCAGATGCAAGCGCCAGATCATTGGCGCCCAGACCCGTCGCAGACAGGCTTGCCGCGGTTCCGCTGTGGGAGACGATCGCCGCACCAGGAATGCCGGTATCGGTGCGGCCATTTGCCTGCCAACTGTTGATCTCATTCGAAAATTGGACCGCGAGACTGTCAAGCTGATTGCCGAGATCGGCCAAGTTCGACTGTGCCCGATGCAGCCCGCCCAATGTTCCGTTGCCGGGAGGGGGCTGCACGGTTCCCGCAATCGCCAGATCAAAACTGGCCCCTCCATTTGCGACAAAGTTTACCGGGCTGACGGTGTTGAAGTCGAGCAAGCTGACCCCGTCGCGGGATATGTCGGCCATGCCGTTTTGGCCGAAGCTGATTTGCACATCCAGCTTTTCCGTGATCACCGTCAACGCAGCGTCCCTGCGGTCAAGCAGATTGGTGTGCTGTCCCGTACCCGAACGGATCGGCCGCATCTGCTGGTTTATGATCGCCAGTTCGCTTAGCGCGCTATTGAGCTCCTGCGTTTCCTGTTCTGCGGCACCGTTGATCAGACTGATCGTCGAGTTCAGGTTCAGGGAGGTCTGGTTGAAGCGATGGACCGTCGTCTCGACATCGCCGAGAAACTGGTTGCGCAAGGCGGGTTCAAACGGAATAGCCGACAGTTCCTCGGCGGTACCAAACAGCTGAGTCAGTTGCGCCCCAATATCGGCGTCATTGTTGGCAAGCGCAATTTCTCCCTGGTCCAGCCATTGCACAAGATTTTCGCTGCTGACGCGGCTCGCACCGGTCTGGCGCGTGGCGGCTTCCAGAAACTGATCGCTGGACCGCGTGATCCCGCCGACCGCGACGGTGCCAAATCCGTTATAGTTGCTGTAGAGCGGATTGGTTCCGCCGTAGGCCGCCGTCTCGCCGATATTCAAAGACCGTCGAACATAGTCGGGATTATCCGCATTGGCGACGTTCGATCCCACGACGTCCAGGGCCCGGGAGTTGGCCTGAATCGCCGCGCGCCCGATATTGAGGAGATCAGACATCCGGGTTCTCCAGATGCTGGGTCAACAGTTGCGATATGCCGAACACGCCGCGCTGGGCAATAGTCTCGGCGATTTTGGCATCTTGCAGATCGCGAAACTGTTCCATACCCTGGCCGTCAAACAAACCTTCGCCAAGGGATGCGCTGCGCATCGCCGTCAACATCTGGCGAACGAAAATGGCTTCGAAATCGGCTGCCATGGTCTGAACGCCGTCCGTCTTCCTGGGCGACCCTGTGGTGGTCGTGGCGGGCGAGGGGCTCGCGAGCCCTTGGCTGGGGAAAATGGCGGTCATATGATTATCAACTCTGCAGTCAGCGCGCCGGCTTGTTTCAGGCCTTCCAATATTGCTGTTAGATCAGACGGTGGAACACCAAGGGAATTAATAGTTTCGACAATTTCCGCGAGCGATGCGCGCTTGCCGATCTCGAAGGCGGGGCGGCTGGGTTCTTCGACGCTGATGGCGCTGTTCTGTTCGGTCGCGGTCTGGCCGCGGCTGAATGGGGCCGGCTGGACGACCGTCGGGTTTTCTTCGACCCGGAGCGTCAATTTACCGTGGCTGACAGCGGCCGGGCCGATGCGTACGGCGCCGTTGATGACTACCGTTCCGGTGCGTGCATTGACGATAATTCTGGCTGGAGCATCCGCTGGTTTGACCTCGAGATTTTCGATCATTCCCATCAGGATGACACGTTCCTGTGCTCCCACCGGCGCCGCGATCCTGACGGTGACGGCGTCTGAAGCGATCGCCTGTCCGGATCCGAGAGCCTGATTGATCGCATCAGCGACGCGCAGCGACGTGGTCAGATCGGCGTCGGTCAGGTTGAAACTGAGAAAGGGTTGGCTTTCGAAGCCTGTTGCAACCGTGCGCTCGATAGAAGCGCCGCCGGAGATCCGACCAACCGATGGAATGTTCACTGTGACCTGCGAGCCATCGGCAGCGGATACGCCGAGGCCGCCAACGGCAAGATTGCCTTGCGCCATGGCGTAGATCTGCTGATCTGCACCGTAAAGGGGCATCAAGATCAAGGTGCCGCCGCGCAAGGACTTGGCCTTGCCGATCGCGGAAACGGTCACGTCCAGGCGCTGGCCGGGCTTCGCGAATGCGGGCATTTCCGCCGTGACAAGCACAGCAGCCGCATTTTTGGAGGCGGGATTGACGCCTGGGGGCAGAGCGAGGCCGAACCGGTTGGTCACCCCCTTGAGACCGATAGTGGCATATTCGAGACTGTCATCCCCGGTGCCGGCCAGCCCGACGACGACGCCGTAGCCAACCAGCTGGTTGGTGCGAAGACCGGCGAAGCTTCCGATATCCTTGATCCGTTCCGCCTGCGCCGGTTGTGCAATGAAGAGCATCGCAATCGCTGCCATCAGCGCGGCGACAAGTCGGCCGGGCGATTGGTATATTCTCGAAAAATGGGTCATGATATCTCTTCTGTTGGGGCTAGAATGGCGAGACAAAGGAGAAAAATTTCTGCAGCCAGCCCTGTTTACTGGCCGATGCGATTTCCCCTGTTCCGCCATAGATGATCCGGGCGTCCGCGACTTTCGTCGACGGGATTGTGTTGTCGGGAGAGACATCAATGGCCCGGATGAGGCCGCTGAACTGCGTATGTTCATCACCGCGGTTGAGGGATGTCAGCTTCTGGCCGCGTACCAGCATCGTCCCGTTCGGATAATGTTCTGCAACGGTCACGCTGATCTCTCCCTGGAGACTGTTGGATTGATCGGCACTGCCGCTGCCGGAAAAATTCTGGGTGCCACTGGAGGCCACATCACTGGGCGAAAACAGCGAAAACAGGCCCGTGGTCGGCGGGGCAAGCGAGAAGCCGCCGTTGCGGTCCTTGGAGGCGCTGTTGGATTTCGACGCCCGCGTCCGTTCGACGAGCAATATCGTAATGATGTCGCCTTTCTGGCTGGCCCGGGTTCCGCTGGTCAGCGCGGAATAGCCGGAGGTAACCTGGAAAATGGCACCATTTGCGGCGACCGGCTCGGGGGGCGGACCAGCCGTGACGGCTGCAAATTCCTGCGCAGAGATGCTCGAGTTCGATCCCATACATCCTATCAGCAGAAAAGGCATTGCGCTGATCAGCAGGATTCGTTTCGGGAAAAGCTTGTGTGTCATGGCGGATGGCCTTCTGTATGAGACTGGGATCAGATCTGCTGGTTCACAAACTGCAGCATTTCATCGGTTGCCGAGATCATCTTCGAATTGACCTCATAGGCGCGTTGCGTCTCGATCATATTCACGAGCTCTTCGACAATATTCACGTTTGAGCCTTCGAGTGCGCCTTGGCGAATGTTTCCGCGACCTTCCTGGCCGCCTTCGCCTACTTGCGGCGCGCCGCTGGCTGCGGTCTCGGTCAGAACATTATTGCCGACCGAGAGCAGCCCGGCCGGATTGGCGAAACTGGCCAGTTCGATCTGGCCGAGCTCGCTTGGATCGCTCTGACCAGGGACGGACGCTGAGACGACGCCATTATTGCCGATGGTGATCGCTGTTGCGCCCTGAGGCACCTGTATCGCGGGGATCAGCGGCAGGCCTTCACTGGTCACCATCGTGCCCTCTGCAGTCAGACTGAAGTTGCCAGCGCGCGTGTAGCCAGTAGTCCCGTCGGGCATCTCCACCTGGAAATATCCTGCGCCCTCGATCGCGAGATCCATTGCGTTTTCGGTATTCTGCATCGTTCCCTGGGTTGCGATCTTGCCGATACCGGAGAGCTTTACGCCAGTTCCGAGCTGCACACCGCTAGCGAAACGGTTTTGCGCGTCGGAAGGTGCCCCGGGGGTCACGATATTCTGATAGGCCAACGTGGCAAAATCTGCCCGGTCCCGCTTGAAACCGGTAGTATTCACGTTAGCCAGATTGTTGGCGATTACGCGCATCTTGGTGTTTTGCGCGTCCAGTCCGGTGCGCGCGACTTGCAGGGCAGCGTTACTCATCTCATCAACTCCTCAAAAGGGTTATCCTTGCGGCAGGCTCATCACGCCCGCGCCGCCGCTATCCAGATCTTCCGTCATTTTCAGCAATCGCGCCTGGGTTTCCCATGCGCGGCTGGTTTCGATCATATCGACCAGGGCGCTGGTCATGTTGACATTCGATTGCTCCAATGCACCCGAGGTGACTTTGGCATTGTCATCCACGGGCAAAACACCATCATCGGCGACGTGGAACAGGCTGTCCGCACCCTTCGACATTTCGCTGCCGGTGGTGCTGACAAGTTTCAGCTTGCCCAGTTGTTGCGGCTGGGTCGGATCACCTCCGACTGGTACAAAGGAGATTGTGCCGTCGGTGCCGATGGCGACGCTGTCAGCCGGTGGCAAGGTTACCGGCCCGCTTTCGCCAAGCACCGGAAAACCGTCGCCGGTAAGCATTGCGCCGGACGGCCCGATCTGTAGATCGCCACGCCTTGTATAGGCTTCCTTGCCGTTCGCGGCCTGAACCGCGAGCATGGCATCGCCATCAAAGGCGACATCGAGGGGCCGATCGGTTTGAACGATCGCCCCCCCGTTCATATCTGCTTGCATATCCCGCTCAACCGACATGGCACGGCTGTTGTGGCCCGGACCATTCAGATATTGGGCCTTGGCCGAAACCATGTCCGCCTTGAAACCCACTGTGTCGGAATTGGCCATATTGTGAGCAATGGCCGTTTGCCGGTTCATCAGAGATTTCATCGCGTTGACGGCGGTATATGCGAGCTTGTCCATGGTTTTTCCTTCAGACGATCAGGGACTAGACCTGAAGATTGATGATCGTCTGCGTGAGCGTGTTCGAGGTCTCGATCGCCTGGGCGTTTGCTTGGAAATTGCGTTGCGCGGCGATCAGCGAGACAAGCTCTTCGGTGATGTCGACGTTGGCGAGTTCCAGTGCACCGGAACGAACCTGCCCGAGTGGACCGTTGGCAGCCTGATTGACCTGAGGTGGACCGGAGTCACCGGTCGCTTGCCAATGGGCATCGCCGACCGGTCGCAGGCCCTCGGCGGCAGTGAAGCTCGCCATGGCGATCGCCCCGATATTCATCTGGTTGCCGTTGGCAAAGGCTGCGGTGACGACCCCTTCCTTGTTGATGGAAATATTCGATAGCAAGGCAGTGGGATCGGCAGGATCCGATTCCGGCAGAACAAAGTCGAACATGTCGCCGATCGCGTTGGACGTGATCACGCCATTGGCATCGACTGGCAGCAACTGGGCTTTTGCGCCGGTAGTATCGACGACTTCGCCTTCGTTATTGACGGAGAAGGTGCCGTTGCGGGTAAAGGTCAAGTCTGCACGGGGAGGCTGGCCCTTGACCGAGAAGAAGCCATCGCCCGCGATCGCAAGGTCAAGGGTCTTGTCGGTTGCCTGCAGTGTTCCCTGGGTAAATTGCTGGGTGATTCCCGACAGTCGCACGCCTTGGCCGGCCACGGTCTTCGTGGACTGGGTGGGAGCGGCTGCAAACAAGTCGCCGAACATTGCCCGGCTTTTCTTGAAGCCGGTCGAATTGGTATTGGCGACATTGTTGGAAATGACATTGAGGTCGGTCTGGGCCGCTTTCAGGCCGCTAAGTGAAGTAAAGAATGACATATGATTTTCTCCTGTATTGAAGTCGGTGGCGGATGAAAAATTATCCGATTTTCAGGGCCTCGGCGGGGAATACGTTGCCGATTGGCGTGACGAGTATCGGAGGACCATTGGTCTCCGATGTCTTTACGGACGCGACCGGCACCCATGTCGCGAGATTGGAAATCGATCCGCCGTTGATCCGCACCCGGAGACGTCCCAGGTCGAGCGGCTGACCATTTTCGGTTTTGCTGTCGAAGTTGAACTCGATCGGACCGGCTTCCTGCTCGCCCAGCTCGGCATACATCATGATTTCGCCGGCTTCGTTCAGCAGGTCAATCGAGAGATTGTCGGTTGCCTCCTGCAGTTCAAATTCGCCGGCATATTGACCGGTCTTATCTGCCACGGCGATATTGCCGGGAACCAGAACAGAATGGCCAATCCACTCTTTTGCATCGGACAGCCGGTTGTTGCCGAGAATGGATGCAATCTCGGAAAGGGACTGCTTCATTTCGGATATTCCGGCCACGCTGGAAAACTGCGCGAGTTGCGCCACCATTGCCTGATTGTCGAGCGGATCAAATGGATCCTGGAATTTCAGCTGCGTCGTCATCAGACGGAGGAAGGAATCCTGGTCGAGCTTGTTGTTGCCCGTCGCATTGGCGGGTTGCGCCTGAGTCAGGCCAGCCAGCCCCGTGACCGGTTTCTGAAGAATTTCTGGTGCGATATTCATTATGGGTTCCTTATTGTTTCCAAGATCAGGGATTTGGCAGTTTGCATGACCTGCACATTATTCTGATAGTTTCTGGCGGTTTCGAGCATGTCTATCAGCTCCGCCGTTTCGTCGACGGCTGCCTCCCAAACATAGCCCTCTTTGTCGGCGATCGGGTTCGACGGGTCGTAGCGCTTTTGCGGTTCTGCATCGGTCTTGACGATGCGATCGACATCAATCGTGGCGAGATTATTCTCGACGACTGGACGAAAAACGGGGCGCAGCGAGCGAAAAGCCTCATCTTTGCTGGAATAGTCCGTCCGCGCATTGGCAAGGTTGGATGCCGTGGTGTTCAACCGCACCATCTGGGCCGACATGGCCCGGCCGGCGACATCAAAGACATTCATGCTGCCCATCGTCATTCTCCCTTCAAGGCGCGCCGGATCGACGACACCTGATCCTGCATGAACGACAAGGTCGTGCGATACTGGATGGCATTTTCAGCAAATAGCGTTTGCTCGACCGACAGCTCGACGGTGTTTCCGTCCAGCGATGGCTGCAGCGGAACACGGTAACCGGTATGATCATTCATCGCCTGATCCACCGAACCACCATTCTGGGCCTGTTTCATGGCAAGATCGAAATCGAGATCCTGGGCCTTGTATCCGGGGGTGGAGGCATTTGCGATATTGGACGCCAGCATATTCAGGCGTTGAGCCCGGAGCTGCAATGCGCCTCCGTTCAATGCAAATATCTGATCCAAGCTTGGCATCTGTTTCATTCCCGTATTAACTATCCGGTCCGCTGACCGTTCTTGTTGCTGAGGAACACCGTTGCTGGTGAACTCGAACGTAACTTAGCAAAGGGCGTGCCAGTTTTAGTGGGCTCCATAGAAAATGTTGGATTTGTAGGGTTTGAGGCCCTCGTGTTCACCGGACTCGGGATCGTTTTTGCAAGGGCGGCAAATTCCTGCCGGAAAACGGCAAATTCTTGCCGCTCAATTCAGGAACTAGACGGATGGACATTCTGCTGACGAATATCTGGCGCTTTTTTGACCCTTCGGTGTTTGGGATCGTGTTGGCCAGCGTTCTGGTAGTGGCCTGGGTCCAAAATGGCCGGCAGTCGATCATTCGCGGCATCGCGGCTCTGCGAAAGAGCGGAAGAAATCCGTTCGAGGAAACCGGGGAAAATGCGACGTTCATGTGCCGACGGATTGACTTTACCCTGCGCCAGCAAGGTCTGGTAGGGCTTGAATCATTGCACAGTGAGGACCCGTTTGTGGTTCGCATTCTCGGATATCTGGTCAATGCCAAGGACGCCAAGGCCTTCGAGGAATGGGTGAGGCTGGAAGAGCAATCCGCAGAAGCCCGGCAAAATATGGCTGCGAGCTATTGGTTTTCCGTTGCCGAGATTGCTCCGGCAATCGGCTTGATTGGAACGATCACCGGGCTGATCCAGCTTTTCGCCACCGGAATTGATCCCCTGAAAATGGGGCCGGCCATGAGTTTCACCTTGCTGACCAGTCTTTACGGCCTGCTGATCTCGCATATCATGGCCTTTCCCATCTATGTTCGGCTCCATTCACGAGCTGAGATCCTGAACCACTACAGGGCGCAAGTGGTGGCCCAGACGATCGCAATTTCGAAGCAGGAATTCACATCGATCGACCCGGTGCATTTCGTTCCGGCGAACGTCGCCCGGAAAACGGCGCACTCATGAACGCCGGGCGCACGACATTGTCGTTTCTTGACCTAGCACTGATGCTGCTCAGCGCGTTCGCCTATATGCATTTTGTCAGTATGGCAGATTCCCAGACGCAGAAGAAACTGGCCGGCAATAGCGAGGCCTCCGTCCCGAACCTGGGGGCCTACAAATACAAGATGTCTGATTTCTTTGCCGACAGCAATGCCATGCTGACCGATTTCGCACGCGAGGAGATAGCGGAGATCTTGACCGTTCAGCAACGCCAAACGTTGGTTATCTCCGTTGCCGCAGCGCCAGAAGGCGAAAACGGGTCACGCCTGCGCCAGTGGGAAATAATATCCGCACGGTCAGCGGCCATCGCGGATGCCTTCGAAAAGGCCGGCCAGGACGGCAACAAGATCATTCTGGACGTTCCCGACAAAATGGTGTCTCGTCCCGGCAAGAAACAGTTGATATCGCTCACCTTCCGCTAGTCACGAAGCAACCCGTCGAACATTCGGGCCGATACACATTCCGTTTGGCACGATATATGCTTGGTTGGTCCTAATACAATATAGGAACCGAACCATGTACCCCTACCGATTCACACTCCCGATCCTGGCTATTGCCCTCATGGGCGCCGCGCCGGCTTTTGAAGATACCTCTTTGCTGGACCGGCAGGTGGCAGGATATTTGGGCGCCGCAATCGGAGATGCAGGTGGGCCCCTTGCGACGATCGACCCCAAGCTCAAACTGAAACGATGTCCCAATGCCGTCGAAATTTCCGAGACTCATAGAAATGCGGTGCAGGTGAGTTGTGCGGAGTTAGGGTGGAGAATATTTGTCCCGGTGCGCTCGGGTGGGCTTGGCGGACAGCAGAGCTCAGGTATGGCAGTCGAACCGGTGGTGCAACGCAACCAGCCGGTGACGCTTGTCATAAGACGATCGAATTTCAGCGTCAGCTACAGCGTCATCGCCCAGAAGAGCGGCGCACTGGGCGACTATATTCCGGTTCGAAGCGACCGGAAATCCAAGGAGCTGATCGCCAGAGTGTCGGGTGCGGGCGAAGTTGAACTGACGCAGTAAAAAAATTCCGGTGAAAGATTAATTTTTTCCCAACGGGCCGTAAATGACTATGAAAGATGTTATTAGCGCTGCCGAAAAGGCGATGGCGGAACGAGAATTTCGCTGTTTTGGCGTAGTAAGGATGGAACGACATGAAACCAGTTGATAGCTATTCGGCCATGAAATTACGGTTGGATCGTCCGGCTTCGAATGATGCCGGAGCCAAGACCGGAGCAGGAGCGGAGGATGCCGGCAAATCAGAAATGCCGAGCGCGATTTCGCTTACCGCCGCACAACTGGAGCGCGCAGCGGCAGCAGAGAAGGCCAGCGCATCGGCCGATGCTGCGAAGGTTGGCAGCTCCAGCACGATTTCCACCACTGTCTCGCAGTTGGCGGCTGAAAAACCGCCATTTGACGCTGAGAAAGTCGCCGATATCAAACAGAAAATTGCGTCCGGCAACTATCATGTCGACACCGATGCTCTGGCCGAAAAAATGCTCGCTGCCGGTGTCCTCGGCGTGGATTCAGACAAATGAACGATATCGTCGAAGCATTTCGCAATTCTCAGGATAATCTTGTGCTCGCGCTCGACGGTCACGACAGTGATGCCATATTCCAGGCAAGCAAGGAACTCAGCCATGCTGTCCTGCAGCTAAGGGACTTGCAGCCACTTGATGTGGAACAGTCCTTGCGACCGATCATGTCGGAAGTCGATGAACTTATGCAGGCCTCCGTCTATCGGCTAAGGTTCCTGCGTGACCACAGTTCTTCGCGGCTTCAGCTTCTGTCCGGCTGGCTCGGCCATCCCGGTGATACCTATTCCAACCAGATCCGCCGGTAATTAGACAAAAGTTTAGTGCCGAGGCACGCCAAGCCTCAATATAGAATATTTGGCATGATCATTGCTTATCTTCTTTTCAGGAGAAATCGAGCAAATCATGACCAACCTATCCATCACTCCAAATCATGACCGCGGCGGCTTGCCGAGCGTGATTGCGCGCTCCGCCCAGCGCAATGGCGTGGATTTCAAATATCTCATGGCGCAGGCACAGCTCGAAAGCGGCATGCGTCCGGATGCCAAGGCCAGCAGCTCGTCCGCAACCGGCCTCTATCAATTTGTGGAGCAGACCTGGCTCGGCCTGATCAAGCAGAAGGGCGACAGCTATGGTTTCGGCTGGGCTCAAAATGCGATTGTGGCGGATCGGAAGGGCAGGCTGTCCGTCCCTGACAAAGCCCTGAAATCCAGCATTCTTGCCTTGAGAAACGACCCGACCCTTTCCGCCAATCTGGCCGGCGAATTCGCTCGGGAAAATGGCTCCTATCTGGAAAGTCGCATCGGTCGTGAACCAGAATCCGTGGATCTCTATCTTGCTCATTTTCTGGGACCCGCAGGAGCGGGAAAATTCCTGAATGCGTTCGATGCCAATCCGCACGCCGCGGCAGCGCCCGCCTTTTCCAGCGCGGCTCGATCCAATCGTTCGATATTCTATGACCGGTCCGGGAACGCGCGCAGCTATCAGGAGATCCGGAACCGGTTCATCGACAAACTGGAAACGGCATCGATGCAGGCAGGCGGCAATAATTTTCAGGCCAGCGGAAAAATTTTGCCGCCCACGGAAAAGGCGACGCCGATGGTCCAGCCCGCCGACTATCTGCGTATCGCAAAAAATCACATCAATAATCAGGGCAATACAGAAACCTCGAAGCGGTTCGATGACTCCGCCCGTGTCGCCTATCTGATGCTCACTTCACTCGGAATGTAACAGAACATGATAAAAAAGAATTTCTCCATGGACCAATTGGCCGGTCATCTGAAATCCGGACTGTTGCCGATGGCAACGCTGCTGCTGGTCATTTTCATGGTGCTGCCGTTGCCCACCATATTGCTGGACATCGGCTTCATCACCAACATCATGATCTCGCTGGCGATATTGATGGTCGCTCTGAATGCTAACAAGCCTCTCGATTTTTCCAGCTTCCCAACCGTACTGCTATTTGCGACCCTGCTGCGATTGGGCTTGAACGTTGCCTCCACCCGGGTGGTTCTGGTCGAGGGACATGCTGGCGGCGATTCTGCCGGGCAGATCATCGAAGCCTTTGGCGGTTTGCTGCTTGGCGGCAATTATGTCGTCGGCATTTTTGTTTTCAGTATCGTGATGATTATCAACCTGATCGTTATCACCAAGGGCGCCGGAAGGGTTTCCGAAGTGTCCGCCCGTTTTACGCTGGATGCCCTGCCGGGCAAGCAGATGGCGATCGATGCCGATCTGAATGCCGGCCTGATCACCCCCGATGAAGCAAGGGCGCGCCGCTCGGAAGTAGCCACCGAAGCGGATTTTTACGGATCCATGGATGGTGCCTCCAAATTTGTGAAAGGCGATGCCGTTGCCAGCGTCCTGATCCTGGCGGTCAACATCATCGGTGGTATCGTTCTGGGGCTGACGACGCACGGGCTTTCGTTCGGGGAGGCGGCAAGCACCTATTCCATGCTGGCAATTGGCGATGCCCTGGTAGCTCAGGTGCCGGCGCTCGTTCTGTCGATTGCGGCGGCCGCGATCGTGACGCGAGTTTCGTCCGCCCAAAACCTGGCCGATCAGATTACCGGCCAGTTTGGTGCCGGCCCCGCGTGGGTTCCGGTGGCCGTTATCCTGACAATTCTCGGTGTGCTCCCCGGTATGCCGCACGTTGTTGTGCTGTCGGCAGCTGCGGTTGCTGGCGGTATTGCCTTTTACCTGATCCGCAAACCAAAGCCGGTCGAGGTGGTGGCCAATCCGCAGCCGGAAAAAAATCCTGAGCAGATCGACTGGGAAGATGTTTCCGAAAAGGCGCGGCTCGGTATTGAAATCGGCTACGGGCTTGTGCCGCTGGTCGAAGACCGAAAGGGCGCTCCCCTGATGAAACGGATCACCGGAATCCGTCGGCAGATTTCAAAGGAACTCGGTTTCGTCATACCGCTGGTCCGGATCAAGGATGATCTGTCGCTTGAGCCGAACAGTTACCGGATCATGATGGGGGGCATGGTTCTCGGGGAGGATAGCGTCTGGCCCAATGATTTCATCGCGCTCGACGACGGTCATGTTGACTCGGTGATCGAAGGAAGACCCTGCAAGGACCCGACGTTCGGAATGGACGCGATCTGGATCAGCGCCGACAAAAAATCCCAGGCCATTGCGGAGGGCTATACCGTCGTCGATGCTCCGACGGTCATTGCAACCCACCTCAATGATGTGGTGCGCCGGAATGCTGCGCATCTGTTCGGAATGGACGAGGCACAGAAGCTTCTGGACTTCGTCAAGGAATCGTCGCCCCAGCTTGTCGACAGCCTGACCCCGCAACCCCTGTCACTCTACAGCATCACCGCGATTTGCCGGGATCTGCTTGCCGAGAAGGTACCGCTCAAAGATTTCCAGCAGATATGCCTGGCAATGCTGGAAGCGTCGAACCTGCACAATGAAACGCCGCAGATGGTCGATGCGATCCGGCAGAAAATAGGTAATCTGATTGTGCAAACGCTAGTTCCGATCAGCCTGCCGCTTCCCGTGGTAACTCTCGATGCGGAACTGGAAAGTCTGCTCGTCAAGGCGCTCAAGGTAGGAGAAGACGCGGGCTATCCGATCGAACCACAGCTCGCCCAGAAGATCATTGCCGCTGTCGACGAAGCGGCTCGGGTTCTGCCACTGGAAGCCAGAAATGTTGCGCTTGTTACGTCCCCGGTCGTGCGGCGGCCGCTCGGAGCACTGCTGAAGCAGCGCTTCCCCGACCTCACCGTATTGTCATACCAGGAGCTGCCGGATGACAAGTCGATCGAGGTATTGACCAAGATCGGAGTGCCGCAGGCCAGCCAACCGATGGCCGTTACCGATGCCAACTCAATCCAATGACCAACTGGAAGAACGATATGTTGCAAGCAAAGAATCGAGCATCGCAAGCCTATGGCGCGATGAGCCTGGACGAGAACCGGCTGATCCAGGAAAATCAGTCGCTGGTGACCAAGATTGCCTGGCAGGTAAAATCTTTCGCGCCTGACCAGATGGAGATCGAAGACCTGATCCAGGTCGGTTTGGTTGCGATGATCGAAGCGGCAAAAAAATATGTCGATCAGGGGCATAGTTTCAGCACCTATCTCTATGTCCGGGTGCGCGGTGCGATGATTGACGAGTTGCGCTCCACCTGCAACCTGCGCCGCACGTCGGTCGATTGGCACAAAAAGGTTCGCGGATATCGCGAGCGGCTCGTCCAGGAGCTGGGGCACGAACCGAACGACGCCGAACTGGCGCGAGCGATGGGTATGGATCCCGCCGAGTTCCGGAAAAATACGGACCGTGCGATCGACGTCCAGATGGGGTCACTGGATGAGGTCTATTGCGATTCAAGCAGCTGGTTCACCGATCAGGACGACGACCAGCATGTGAAGCTTGAAAAGTCCCAGATGGCGGAATTGTTGTCGGCCAATCTGAAGCAGCTGAACGAACGTGAGCAGCTGGTGCTGAACTGTTATTTTGTCGAAGAGATGCAGCTGGATGAGATCGGTGCGATACTGGACGTGTCGTCGGTGCGTATATGCCAGATCAAAAAGCGGGCGCTGGAGAGACTGCAGGTTGCGATGACGGCCGGCTGATCGGGACTCGCTGTCGGCATCTGTTCTCGGGCAGGGAACTACCGATAAAAAAAGCCCCCTCCTGCGAGGGAGGGGGCTTCTTCTCGTCTTGCTATTCCGATTTTAGCGGAGCAGGCTCAATACAGATTGCTGAGATTGGTTGGCTTGCGACAACATCGCCGACGAAGCCTGGCTCAGGATCTGGTTTTTCGCCAGTTCCGTGGTTTCTGCCGAGAAGTCGACGTCCATGATCCGCGAACGAGCTTCCGTGATGTTGGCCACACGGTCGGTCAGGTTGGATACGGTGGTCTGCAGACGGTTCTGATCAGCACCCAGCGAAGCCTGGGCGGTGGTGATCGTGTCCAAAGCGGTGTCCAGTGCAGTCAGGGCTGCAGTCGCACCAGCTTCGGTGCTGATGTCCAGAGCATTGACGGCGAGGGCAGTGGCATCGACATCGGTCAACGTAACGGCCACTGTCTGGCTGGCATCGCTGCCGGTCTGGATGTTGATCGATGCGTTGGTGCCATCAAGCAGAGCAACGTCGTTGAACGTGGTCCGAGTGGCAACGTCACCGATCTGGGCGATCAAAGCGGTAACTTCGGTCTGCAGGTTGGTGCGGTCGCCGGAAGAGAGCGTGCCGTTGGCCGACTGAACAGACAGTTCACGCATACGCTGAAGCATGTTGGTGATTTCATTCATGCCGCCTTCGGCCGTCTGGGCCAGCGAAATGCCGTCGTTGGAGTTGCGGATAGCCATATTCAGGCCCCGAACTTCAGAGGTCATGCGGGTTGCGATCGAGTTACCGGCCGCATCGTCAGCTGCCGAGTTAACCCGGCGGCCCGTGGACAGGCGTTCGATTGATTTAGCGAGACCCATTTCAGCCTGGTTCGATGCATAGCTGGTGCGCAGGGCCGTAACATTGGTTCCAATTACAGTCATGGTTTCATCCTTTTCACAGTTAACAAACTCGTTTCATCTAGCGGGTCACCTCGTCAGATGAAGCGGCCTCGAAGCAGTTAACGGGCGACCAGAAATTTAATTAAGCGGAAAAATGTCGGGATCCCGACAAGCCCATCCAGATGTGTCCATTTTCCGACGCGGATGACGGAATGCCGACAGTTCCAGGGGCGGCAATCGGCAGATTCTTGCCGTTTTCAAAACTGGCACGGCTGTTGCTAGGTAGGAGGCGAGCCCAAGGACACCAGTCTGGAGCTCATATTACAATGCGAGGGAATGGTCATGATCAACAATCAATTGAAGCCCAGCCTGGTCTCTAGGTTTCCGGAACTTGTCGATCTGCTTGCGAGTGTCGAAACAGAAACGTCGACGCGCCAGACCTCTTCTTCTGCCGCGAAGCTATCCCGTACAGCTCGCGATGCAGCAGATGAGGTTAATGGTGGAGCAAAAGATCCTGTCGTGGTTTACCGCGATGGACCATTCCATTTCAAACCGGCTACCCTCAGCCAGCCACTGCGTATCGAATTTGGCAATGCAGACAGAGAATTTGCTCTCTCCTGCATTGTTGAATCGCTGCGCGGTGGCAAGGGGCCGGCCTATGCAGACCCGAAATCAATCGCCCTATATAAATATGCGACGCGCGTAGCCCGTAGCAATGCCAATGTCATGATTACCGGCGAGACCGGGACCGGCAAAGAGGGCATGGCGCGGTTCATCCATGAACATAGCGAGCGGGCCAACAAGCCTTTTGTAACCGTCAACTGCGCCGCGATCACGGAATCCATGATCGAGTCAATCTTGTTCGGTCACAAAAAGGGATCTTTTACGGGCGCCTATAACAGCGCGATCGGCCTGTTCAAAGAAGCCGACGGCGGAACCATATTTCTCGACGAAATTACGGAAATGCCGCTCGAGAGCCAGTCCAAATTGCTCCGCGTGCTTCAGGAAGGCGAAATCCTCCCGGTAGGCGCGTCCCGTCATGAAAAAATCAACGTGCGCGTCCTTTGCGCCGCAAACCGGGATTTTGCCGAAGAGGTCGCCGCCGGACGGTTCCGCGAGGATCTCTACTGGCGCCTGAATGTAATGCCTATTGAAATTGCACCGCTTGCGGAACGGCCTGCCGACATCGTCGCCATCGCGGCCTTCATGATGATCGACCTGCAGAAACATAGCGAAAAATTTGTCTCGCTGTCCCGTTGCTGCATCGAACAGCTGAAGCAGCATAATTGGCCAGGCAATGTTCGCGAACTGTCCAATGTTCTGCAGCGTGCGCTGGTGATGTGCGATGGCGATCGGATTGAGGCGGGTCACCTGATGTTTTCCGGGGCACGTTTGACCCCCAAACCGAAGCAGGACGATGTAAACAGTGGTCATGCCGCGCGGTTCATCCGCGGTCGGGACCTGCATTCCATCGCCAAAAATGTCGAATATGAGGCGATCAATCAAACCCTGGAAAAAACCAACGGTAATCGCCGTGACGCCGCCAAGGAATTGGGCATTTCGGAACGCACTCTGCGTTACCGGATGGCCGATATGCGCGCGCTGGCAGCATAGAGAGAGATAAGAAATGTCTTCAGTAAACATGAACAGCCTGCTGGCCGCCCGCAACGCTATCCTGAACCAGAACAACGCGCTCCAGGATCTTACCAAGACCAATGGTCTCGGTCGTGCGAGCCAAGTTTCTGGGCCAAGGGAAGCCAATGGCGCCGATAATTTTTCGGCCCAGCTTTCGGCGGCGCTGCAAGATGTCAACAAGCTTCAGGCTACGGCCGCTGAAGAAATGAAGGCCTATCAGATGGGCGAAAGCAACGACGTCGCCGCGGTCATGCTGGCAAAGCACAAGGCCTCCCTGGGATTTGAAACCACATTGCAAGTCCGCAACAAATTATTGTCCGCCTACAAGGACATAATGAACATGCAGGTTTAGTAGATGGCTGAGCAACTTTCTTCCGGTCAGGCTTTGACACCAGCAACGCCCAGTGCGGTTCTGGCACCAAGCAGCAACTTTCCCGGCACGGGTGGAGTACTGGCGTCCTTTCAATCCTTCTTCAAGCAGCCTGCGATTGCGCGGGCATTGCCGCTGATCATATTGTCCGGGGTGCTCCTGGCCGCGATCAGCGTTTGGCTGGTTTTGAGAGAGCCCCCTCAGCGCGACCTGTTCCGCGGTTTGCCGGACAACGACAAGTCGGCGGTAATGCAGGCGCTGGAAGCTGCCAACATTGCCTATGATGTCGACGAGAGCAGCGGAACGCTGAGGGTCAGCAGCGAGGATTATCATTCCGCCAAGATTGAACTGGCCGGGAAGGGCCTGCCGCGATCGGCTCCCAGCGGCGACACGATCATGTCTACAATGCCGATGGGTGCCAGTCGCGCAGTGGAATCAGAAAAATTGCGCAGTGCCCGCGAAACGGATCTGGCCCGGTCAATCGAAGCGATCGACAGCGTCCTGTCCGCTCGCGTCCATTTGGCGGTAGAGCAACCGAGCATATTCCTGCGTGACCGGAACGAGCCATCGGCCTCGGTAATCTTGCATCTTGCAAGTGCCGCCAGACTGGATGAAAAAGAGACTCAGGCAATCCTGAACCTCGTCGCGAGTTCAGTACCCGGCCTGTCCGCTTCGAACGTGTCGGTTATCGACCAGAATGGCCGCCTCTTGTCGAGCAAGGATGATGAATCCTCACCCGGCAGCGATGCGCAGCTGAAAGTGAAAGCGGCGATCGAAGACCGTTACCGGCAGTCGCTGGCCAGCCTTCTGACGCCGCTTGTCGGTTCGGGCAATTTTGTCGCCGAAGTGACGGCCGATGTCAATTTCGACGAAAAGCAGGCGACCAGCGAGACCTATCCAGCAGAGGGATCGGTATTGCGCTTTGAACAAGGTCAGAAATCCAGCGAGATCGGTGGTACTGAAGCTGGCGGAATTCCGGGCGCGCTGGCAAATCGTCCGCCCGCTGCTGCGGAAGTGGGCGATCAACCCGGAGAAGCGGCCGATGCGGCGGGAACAACCGAACCGCAAAAGACCAGCGAGGAATATCGCCGCAATTTTGAACTCGCGCGCGAAGTCGCCGTGATCAATCAGGCTCCCGGACAGGTGTCGCGTCTGTCGGTCGCGGTGGCGATCAACGAGCGAGCCATCAAGAACAAGAAATCACCCAAGGAAATTCAGGAGATCGAGAAGCTTATCCGAAGCACCGTCGGTTTCAGTACCGAACGCGGGGACCAGGTCGCCGTGACCGCCCGGCGTTTCAATCCTGTGGCGGATGATCCGGCGACCGAGCCCTGGTACGAAACTTCATGGTTTGGCATGCTGGTGCGGAACCTGTCTGCTCTGCTCGTCGCGCTGCTGCTGGTTTTCGGTATTGGCCGACCTGTACTGAAGCGGTGGCAAAATTCGGAAAAATCACTGGCGTCCTCAAAGGGCGGGGCAGGCAAGCTGCCGAATCCAGACGGGGAGCAATCCATCACCTACAATGGCGGATCGCTCGACAATGAAACTGCCGACCGATTGGCGGCTCCAGTTACGATCGACATGATCAGCGCCGCCAAAAGCTATCAGGAACGCGCTCTGTTGACCCAGAATTTCGTGAAGCAGAATCCGGATCATGCGGCGCTGGTGGTCAAGGAACTACTGAAGGAATCCGACTCCCTGGAGGAAGCTAATGGCTGACGTGGAAGAATTGAACGAGATGGAGACCGACCCCAAGGCCGGGCCGCTGGAACTGATGACCGGGCGTCAGACCGCAGCAATATTGATGCTGCTGTTCAACGACGAGGAAGCGGCCCAGATTCTTGAACGTCTTGAACCTCATGAAGTCGAGGCACTGGGTGGCGCGATGTTCAGCGTGGCCGACGTAGATGCCACGCAAATCGATGGTTCGCTTGACCGGTTTCTTACGCTGACGATGAATCAGACCATGTTGTCCTATAAGTCCGATGAGAAGGTGACCCGCGTTTTCCGGCGCGCTCTGGGTACGTCGCGGGCAGAAACGATCATGAACCGCTTCGCGCCAAAACGTCCGAGCAATATTGCAGAATTGTTGAAGTGGATCCCGGCGAAGGACATCGCAGAACTGGTGTTAACCGAGCCGCCACAGATTTCTGCCGTTCTGATGTCCTTTCTGACGCCCGAGACCGCCGCAGAAATAATTCAGTTGCTGCCGCCCGAAAACCAGGCCGACCTGATCTATCGTGTTGCCACTCTTGGACCGGTCAGCAGCAAGGCGCTCGCGCACATCCATGGCCTGCTGGAAAATACAGGCACGCCGGAAGCGGAAATCGTTCCGCCGATGGAGATTGGGGGTATCCTCGACAGTGCCACCATTATCAATAATCTTTCCAAAGAACGCGGACGATCCTTACTGAAAGAACTGACCAAGCGCGACAAGATAACCGCCAAGCTCATCGAGGATGAAATGTTTGTCTTCGGCGATCTGATGAACCTTTCCAAGAAGGATATCGGTTCGGTCGTGCGGAAAGTCGATTCCAGCATATTGGTTCCGGCCCTGCGCGGTGCTTCGGCTGAGCTGACAGCCAAGATCTTTGGCGCAATGTCGAAACGGGCGGCGGAAACCATCCAGGATGAGATGGCAGAAGCACCACCGCAGCCGATGGATGCGGTCGTCGCCGCACAAAAAGCGGTCATTGCAGTGGCCAAGGTGATGCTCGATAATGGCGAAATCAATATGCCGGGCGCGGGAGCAGATTATGTCTGATCCGGGTGCTGCACTATCGTTCCAAGATCAGGTGGTGCCATTGTGGCGCACGGCGCCGAACCAACGGCAATTCAGTTCCTGGGCCAGCGGGCTCGGCATCGAGGCGGGTCACGGCGAGCCAACTGGCTTTCCCGGATTCTCTTCGAATGTCGGAACAGAGCATCCCTCGCCACCGACTGATTCCGATGGCGATCTTTTTGAAGTTGCCTACAAAAAAGGGTGGGAGGATGGTCAGGCGTCATTCGCCGAGGAGCAAAATGCCGAGAGCCAGACGAGCGATAATCTCGCCGCCGCGATTGGCCAGGTGAACGATCTGGCTTCGGCCAGCAGTTACCGGTTCATTCTCACTGCAGTGGAATCCCTGTTCAGGCGCTGCGCCGAACTGGCGGTTCCGGATCCGGCCCTGCTTCAGGCTTGGGCTGCGCAATTGGCGGACATGGTTGACCAGGATCAAAAGGGCGCCACGCTCATCATGCATCCTGACGATCTGTCGCTGATCGACAGCAAAAGCTGTACGCTGGCTCTCCGCGGTGATGGCAACATGCTGCGCGGAACCATCAAGCTCAGCCATTCTGGCGGCTGGATCGAAAAGGGATCTGAGGTGGTACTGGATGAGCTGAGGACGCTCATCGACGAATATAGCGGTGCGTCGGAGTCCGGCCATGAATAAGGCACCCTCCAGCGGGCTTTCGACGGACGAAGCCCGTCCACCCGTCTGCGAAATATTGTCGCTGCTCGACGAAATCGGAAATGAACCTCGATTTGTCGGTAAATTGTCAGCCCATGATAACGGCATGCTTGAAGTAACTGGCTTCGAATATCCTCTGGGATATTCTGGCAGGGTTGTGGCAACGGACGGACGACAAATCAGTGCCGAGGTCGTCGGGTTCAAAGGGGCCCGGGCGTTGATGATCCCAATGACCCAGGATGCGCCACTGCGCAGTGGCAGCCGCGTTCTGCCTTATGCAAAATCCGACAAGGCGGCTGTCGGCGAAGCCCTTTTCGGCCGTGTCATCGGCCCCATGGGTGAACCGATCGACGGCAACGGCCCGATATTGACCACCGAAACCGTTCCCCTGACCGGGCAGGAAGGCAATGTTCTGCGCAGGGCGAGCGTGTCCCGTCCGATCGATATCGGCATCCGTGCCCTGAATGGCCTTCTCACCATCGGCCAGGGCCAGCGGCTCGCCATCATCGCCGGCTCTGGCGTCGGAAAGTCCATGCTGATCAACCAGATTCTCGACGGGGTGGTGGCCGATGTGGTCGTTGTTGGCCTGATCGGAGAACGAGGGCGCGAAGTGAATGATTTCGTCACCCGTCGCCGGGGCAAGAAAGACGCCGCGCCCACGGTGACGATTGCCGTTCCCGCCGACCATTCCCCGTCGTCCCGTCTCAAAGCGGCCTACCGGGCAACGGCCATTGCGGAACATTTCCGGTCCAAGGGACTCTCGGTCGTGCTCGTTCTCGACAGTCTCACCAGGGTCGCTCACGCGCAACGCGAAATTGGCCTTGCAGCGGGAGAGCCGCCAACGATGAAAGGCTATCCCCCATCCGCCCTGTCGATGATCCCGCGCTTGATAGAGCGGGCTGGCAATGACAGCGAAACCGGCGGCTCAATCACGGCAATCTATACGGTGTTGGCGGATGGCGACGATCTCGACGATCCGGTTGTCGACAGCGCGCGAGCAATCGCCGACGGACATATCATCCTGTCGCGCTCGCTGGCGGAGCAGGGGGTTTTCCCCGCTATCGATATTGGAAAGTCCATAAGCCGCGTCGCGGTCGATATCGTCGAACCCGCGCATCACGAAGCCCAGACCCATTTCCGGCGCCTCTGGTCGATCTATGAAGAGAACCGGGACCTCGTCCTGATGGGCGCCTATCAGGCCGGCAATGATCCCGACATTGACGAAGCACTTACCAGCTGGCCGTTGCTGATCGAATTCATCAAGCAGCGACCGCATGAGCTGGTCGATTATCAGACCAGCGTTGCCCAGCTTTGTGAAATATTCGAGCGATGAAACGGCGTGTGAAAGGCCTGAGGCGAGTGCTGAAGGTTCGCGAGACCCAGAAGCGGCTGAAGGAGCGCGCACTACTGAGGGCTGGTAGTCATTGCACTTCGCTTGAAAACAATGCCCAGCGGCTGAGGCATCTGCACGCCGAGACCCATGAGAGTGATGCAGCGGAGTCCGCTGATCTTCTGGCCGCCAAGATGGAACTGTCCGATCGACTGATGGAAGCGTCTCACGTCGTGGCGATCTCTGTCGAAGCGGCGCGGCAAGATTTTGCCAGGGTAGAGCGGCAAAGTTTTGCCGCTCGCGCGATACATGATGGCACCGAAAGACTGCTGAAGTCAAAGGTGTCGCAGCTGCGAAAGATGGAAAATCGACGGGCGGATATGTCTCTTAACATGTTGTATAACATAGATAATAATAGAAGAAAGGAGGTTGGCAATGATTGCTAAAATGATGTCGGAGGCCGCTCATTCGATAATTGGCATGTTTTCTGCAAAGCCGGTCGGTATGGAAAACAACGCTTCACCGCTGGATTTTGGATCCCTTCTGCAATCATCGCAAGAACAACGCTCTTCCGAGAGCGAGAACATTGCCGTGAACGCGTCCGAGCTCGTTGACGGCGAGCATGAAGATATCGACGAGGGCACCGTCCAGAACTGCTCGGGGCATATCATGTTGCCGCCAGTCAATCAGGATATGCCTCTCGCTGCGTGGCCAAAGGTTTCGGTTTCGGGTAGCCTGGAGGTGGAACCTTCCATCGACGATAGCCGTGTCGGGATTTCGCCGCTTAGCAACCCTGAAAGCAAAGGCCTTGTCGGGTTGACGTCAGAGGCAAAGCCGCTTGAACGAGGTGCTCCGGTTTTGGCGGCACCAACCGATAGCCTCGAACTG
>CAWUKF010000007.1:0-26665 GCA_963922745.1 uncultured Sphingomonadales bacterium | reverse complement strand
CTGACCGATCCTGCTGCCGATCTGGCAGTCGCGGCGGCGCTGATCTCGGCTCATGCCGAGCGCCCGATGCCTAGCGACGCCGTGATATTTGGAGAAATTGCGCTATCCGGCGAAATACGCCCCGTCTCCCGCACGCCGCTGCGCCTGAAGGAAGCATCGAAGCTCGGATTCAGCAGTGCCCTGTTGCCCGCCTCGGGTGAAAAGAGCAGCGGCAGCATGAAGCAACTGCAATTTGCCAAACTCGCCAATCTCGTTGACCATATGCTCGACCGTGACTAGCTAGAGCCGATGACGGGTCTCGATATTTTTGTACTGATTTTGATGGGCGGGGCCGCAGTCCTCGGCTTCCTGCGGGGGTTCGTACAGGAAGCCTTGGCTCTGATGGCCTGGATCTTGGTCGTGCTTGGCGTAAGGGCGCTGCATACGCCGATAACGGATCGACTGATCGGTCCGGTTGGCAGTGAGAGCGGCGCTTCGGTGCTGGCGTTCGCGTCGATCGTCATTGTCACCTATGCGCTCGGCCGCTGGATCGCTCGCTCGATCGGCGCGCGCTCGCGCAAATCTGTTCTGGGGCCGATTGATCGTGTGCTCGGCTTTGGCTTTGGCATGGTCAAGGGCCTGATAGGCGCAACCTTGCTCTACCTACTTGTGGTTCTGGTCTATGACACCATCTATGGTGCGGACGAACCGCGGCCGGAATGGCTCGGGGAATCCCGCACCTACCCCCTTCTCAATGCAAGCGGAAAAGCCATGGTCGACTTTGTTCAGGAACAGCGGAAATTGACCGAAGAGCCGGGCTCGGACGAATGAGCGGGGCACTCTATACGCGCGAGATTTTGCGTCTGGCGGTGTCGATCCCGCATCAGCTAAGGCTCGACGATCCTGACGGAACGGCGGAATTGCGTTCCCGGACATGCGGCAGCACGGTCGCCGCGGATGTCGTGCTCACGGAGGGCGGAACGCTTCAGGACCTGGGGCTGGAAATAAGCGCCTGCGCGCTGGGCCAGGCTTCGGCGGCAATATTGGGGGCGCAGGCGATTGGAAAATCCGGCGCGGAGATCGAAAGCACAAGAGCCAATCTCGCTGCATTTCTGGCAGGGCAGGCCGACTCTCCCGGGACATGGCCGGATATGGATAAACTGACGGCTGCCCGGGAACACCAGGGCCGTCATGCGGCGATCTTGCTGCCTTATGATGCGGTGATCGCGGCACTGACAGATGCCGCCGCCAAGCGACAGGCGGCCTGACCGATGGAAACAGGGACCCATATGGCTGACCTATTGTTGGGCGGTTTTGTCATGCTCGGCGCAGCGCTGGTGATGGTGCTGGTGTTCCGGCGGTTCGGCATCGGCGCCGTGCTTGGCTATCTGATTGCGGGGGTCCTGATCGGTCCGCAGGGCTTCCAGTTGATCAGCAATGCCGGGACCATCCTGGAATTTTCCGAGATAGGCATAATCCTGCTGCTGTTCATCGTCGGACTGGAACTTGCGCCCGCTCGGCTGATGCGCCTTCGCCAGGCGATCTTTGGTCTGGGGTTGAGTCAGGTCGTGCTCTGCGGCATCGCGCTATTCTTGCTGATCATGGCGACGACCAATTTCACGCTCGCTGCCTCAATCGCCATTGGCCTGCCGCTGGCCCTATCCTCGACGGCACAGGTCTTGCCGATGCTACAATCATCCGGACGACTTAACACGCCGACCGGTGAAAAAGCCTTCTCGATCCTGTTGTTCCAGGACCTGTCGATCATTCCGCTGCTGACCATCATTGCGGCGCTGTCGAGAGCGCCGGAAGATGTCGGCGGTGATCCTGGCTGGCTAACCGCCTTATATGCCGTCCTCGCCATTGGCGGCCTTATCGCCGTCGGCAGATATCTGCTGCAGCCGCTGCTCAAGGTGATCGGCAGAATCGCTGAGCGGGAACTGTTCATTGTCGCCGGTCTGGTCGCGATATTCGGCGGCGCGGCGCTGATGGAATTTATCGGTCTGTCTCCCGCATTGGGCGCTTTCATCGCCGGGGTGATGCTGGCCAACTCTCCCTATCGCCACGAGCTGGAAGCCGATATCGATCCGTTCCGTTCGCTCTTGCTCGGCTTCTTCTTCCTCGCGGTCGGCATGATGCTAGACCTCAATGTGATTGTCGAAAATCCGGGATTCGTGATTGGCGCGGCTGTGGTTCTGGTCGCGGTGAAGATTGCAATCATCTTCGGGCTGGGCAAGCTGTTCGGCATGGAGACCAATCCGGCTTTGGCGATGGGCATGCTGCTCAGTCAGGGCGGGGAATTTGGCTTTGTGCTTTTTGCCGAGGCGGAAAAGGCGCTGCTGATCGAACCGGAAGCAAGCAGTCTGTTCAGCGCCATCATCACCTTGTCGATGGCGACCACTCCTTTCCTCATGCTGCTAGCCGGTCGGTTCACCAACAAGCCGAGAACATCATCTGCCAAACTGGATGATCCGGGCAACGCTGACCGGGCGTCGGTCATCGTCGTCGGCCAGGGGCGCTTTGGCCAGACCGTATCGCAAGTACTGATGGCTGCCAAAATCCCGTTGACGCTGATCGACATCAAGCCCGAGCAGATCGATGTGCACCAGCAATTCGGGGCCAAAGTATTCTATGGCGATGGCACGCGCGTGGATCTGTTGCGCCGGGCTGGCGCGCATGAAGCCGACGCGATCGTCTTCTGCATGGATGATCCGGACTTCGGTCCGGAACAGGTCCGTGCGATTGTGCAATCATTTCCCGAAACCAAGATGTTCGTGCGGGTATATGACCGGCGTCAGCTGATCGCGCTCAAGGGGCTGGGGATTGTCGGTATGAAACGGGAAATGTTTGAATCGGCGATTCACCTGGCTCGTCAGACGATGTACGCGATTGATCTGGATAGTGCCCTGATCGACGAGGTCGATGAGGAATTCCGGCAGCGGGATTGCGACCGGCTGGAAGCGCAGATGAAGTCCGGAGGGGACATGCTCGCCGGTGCTGAGCTCAGGTTCGAAAATAATTCCGGCAAATAGTCCTGAACTTCGATTTGTGGAGGAGTGCTAGGCCGACTCGTCCAGAAATGCCGCAACGTCTGCCAGGTCAACGTCCTTGGCGAGAAATGTCTGGCCGATGCCATTGGCCAGCAGGAAGGGCAGGGTGCCACCGCTCATTTTCTTGTCATGCATCATATGGTCGACCAGTCGTTGCCCTGAGGCCCGGACCGATGCGCTTTCCAGATCATGAGGCAGCCCGACAGCCTTGAGATGGGCAGCGACTCGCTCCGCATCCGCAGGCTCGCAATGGCCCCGCCGTGCGGAATAACGGAAGGCCAGCGCCATCCCCGCCGCAACCGCCTCGCCATGCACGAGCCTGTCTGAAAACCCGGTCTCTGCTTCGAGCGCATGCCCAAACGTATGACCGAGATTGAGCAGCGCTCGGCGACCGCTTAGCTCTTTCTCGTCTTCTCCGACAATCCCGGCTTTAGCGCGTACACTGTGCACGATCGCCTCGCTGAGCGCATCGGGATCGCGCTTTATGATCTTCTCGCTGTTGGATTCGCACCAGGTAAAGAAATCGGCGTCATTGATAAGGCCGTATTTGACAACCTCGGCATAGCCTGCGCGTAACTCCCGATCCGGCAGGCTGTTGAGAACGAGGGGATCAATGAGCACGAACCGCGGCTGGTTGAAACTGCCGATCAGGTTCTTGCCTGCCGAGCTGTTGATCGCGGTCTTGCCGCCGACGCTGCTATCGACTTGGGCCAGCAGACTGGTCGGTATCTGGACGAAGCCGCAGCCGCGCTTGACGATCGCCGCCGCAAATCCCGTCAGATCGCCGATCACACCGCCGCCTAGGGCGATTAGAGTGTCAGATCGTTCCACGCCTTCGCCGAGCAGCCAGTCCGTTACCAATTCCAGTTGCCGCCAGCTCTTGGTCGCTTCGCCGGCAGGGAGGCTCTTCTCGAGCAGTCTGATATTGCTTCCGGCGAATGCCTGACGCAAGCGGGACAGCAGGTGGGCTCCGACATGATCGTCGGTCAGAACGAAAAGCCGTCTGTTGCTGGCGAACGCTTCGAGATGCTCGGCCGCCCGTTCGAGGGCGCCAGGCTCCACCAATATCGGATAGCTGTGCTCGCCCAATTCCACTGTAATTTCGGTCAACGCTGCAATGCCTCGATAATATTTTCAACAGTTGTTTCGTGCGGCGAATCATTGCCCATCACATGAATATGCGCGGTGGCATATACGGGATTTCTGACGACCGCCAAGTCGGCGAGAATTTTGGCCGGATCGCCGGATTTCAGCAGTGGCCTGGTGTCGCGCCGAGCCACGCGTTTCACTAGTGTATCGAGATCAGCGTCCAGCCAGATCGCGACAGCCTTTTCCAGGATAAGCTTGCGAGTCTCGCTGTTCATGAAGGCTCCGCCACCAGTTGCGATGATCTGGCTTTTGCCGTCCAGCAATCGCCCGATCACCCTCCGTTCCCCGTCGCGAAAATAGGCTTCGCCAAAGCGGTCAAAGATTTCCTCGACGCTAAGACCAGCGGCTCGCTCAATTTCTTCATCGGCGTCCACGAAATCCAGCTCTAGGCGTTTGGCTAGACGTCGGCCGACAGTGGTTTTGCCGACGCCCATCAGGCCAACCAGTACGATCGGTCGGTCCGGTACGAAATCCGGTGGTTCACCGGAATTTCGGCCTGAATTGTCGAAAGAGGCTTTAATGTTCTTATCCATTGGGGCAAAGGCTATACATCGGTTGGCCGAGGGTGCAAATTCCAATGCTGACTATGCTATTATTAACCGTTCAAAAAGATTGAGTATATCCATGCCGCGCCAATTGGTTTTCCTCGTATTATTTGTCGCAATTCTGATCGGCGGAGCTCTGTTTTTGGCTTCCATGGATGTGGAACAGCCTCTGCAACCGGTTGAAAAGTCTGTCATTGGTGGCGAACTGCAATAAGATGAATGTGCGGATCAAGCATATAACTTTGGCCGCCGTCAGCGTCGGCGCGCTCTTGGCAGCTATTCCGGTTTTCGGGCAGGATTCGCCCGAATCCCTCTTGCCGCCGGGTTTTGGTGAAGCAGCGCCTGCTCCGCCGCCCAGACCGGCTCCGGCGCCATCGCCTACACCTGCTCCCGGCCCGACGCCGGCGCGTCCCGTTCCGTCACAGGCGGGCAATCCCACAAGCCCAGGTGGCAATGAAACCGATTTGGTCGCACGGGAGCCGGCTTCACCCCTGTTGTCGCTGGATGAAGATGGGGAACTCGATCTTGATGCGCTTGATGAGGCCCTTCAGCCCCAATATGCGCTGACTGCGGGTGAAAGGCGGTCCACCGACGAAATCGGTGTTTTGACACCGCAGTATAAGGGACTGCAAAAGGATGCTTTCGGGAGCGAGGGCGGCCTGTATCTTACCAACCTGATTGCCAATCTCAACGGTCCCATCCTGTCTCGCTGGGGCTCAATTTTGCTTCGCCGCACCTTGCTCAGCAAGGTTTCCAGTCCCGAAAATGTGAACCCGGCCGATTGGACGGCCGCGCGGGCGTGGCGATTGCTGCGTATGGGCGAAGCTGATGCGGCTCGCTCTCTTGTGTTGAAAGTTGATGGCGGTAATTATACGCCGCGACTTTACGAGGTAGCGATGCAGGCGCATCTGGCTACCGCCGATCCCGCCGGCATTTGTCCATTGGTCGACGCGGGGGCGCGGGTGAGCGATGCCCCCACCTGGATAATGTTTCGGCCGATCTGCGCTTCTTTCACTGGAGAGCAGAGCCGGGCGACCAGACTTCTTCAGCAGGCGAGGCGGGACCGTGCAGCTACGGGTATTGACTATCTTCTGGCCGAAAAGACCATTGGCGCAGGTTTCGAGGGACGCAGAGCGGTAACCATCCTGTGGGACGATATTGAATTCTTCAACAACTGGCGGTTTGGCCTAGGCTTGGCCACCGGGGTCGAACCGCCGGATCGGCTGTATGATCAGGCCGGACGTCATGTTCAGGGCTGGCGCGCCCGGGCACCGATGCTGCCGATCGGGTCGCGCCTGAAAGCGGCGGATACGGCAGCTGCGCTTGGGGTTTTTTCAAATAAGGCGATGGTTGACCTCTACGCCGCTGCATATGACGATCCTGATACGGGCGATGACCAGAAGGCTCGGGCATCAACGCTGCGACAAGCCTATACCAATGATACAGCGGAAACACGATTGGCTGCCCTGCATGATTTGTGGGGACGATCAGCCAATGAGATGACCCGATATTCGTCGCGGATATTGACCGCTCGCGCCGCAGCGAAGATTCCTCCAGCGGCAAATCTTCGTGATGAGAGCTATGATCTGATTGCATCGATGCTGACCGCAGGACTGGATCGCAGCGCGGTTCGATGGGCCGGGGTCGTCGAAGAGGGCAGCGAAAGCTGGGCGCTTCTAGCGGTGGCTTCTCCGAATCCGAAAAGCTCGGTACCCTATGGCGCGCTGGATGATTTTGCTGACGCTGACGACAGTGAAAATAAACTGCGAAGCAAGTTCTTGCTGGCGGCGATCGCTGGCCTTGGAAGAGCCGACCAGGAAGCGACCGGTGAGTTCGCGAATGATCTGGGCATTGATCTTGGCCGAACGACCAGATGGACCCGGGCCATACAGGCCGCCGCGCGTCGCGGCGAGCCTGGAACCGTGGCTTTGCTTGCGGCGGTCGGCATGCAGGGCCGAAACTGGCAAGCCATGTCTCCGTTGCACCTGTATCATATCACGCAGAGCTTGAAGCGAGTGGGCCTTGACGCGGAAGCGCGCATGATCGCCGCAGAAGCGCTGACCAGGACATAGCTTTGCATCGACCATATTGATGTCTATTCGAGCACGATATGAATGCTGATGCCAATCTGATCGAACGTTTTCTTGAAATGCTTGTTGCGGAAACCGGCGCGTCCCGAAATACGCTGACAGCCTACAGGACAGACTTGGAACAGGCTTCGCTGCTTTGCGGAAGTCGGTTGTCTGATGCAGATCGGCAAATGGTAGCGCGGCTACCTTCGCACTGGCGCGAATTAAAGAACAGTACCGTGGCTCGCAAGTCGTCCAGCCTGAGGCGTTTTTTTGGCTTTCTTGTTGAAGAAGGGTTCCGGGAAAATGACCCTTCCGAGGCCTTGCCTCGCCCCGGGCACGCAAGATCATTGCCCCGAACCCTGTCTCACGATGAAATCACGGCTTTGTTCAAGCAGGTTGCGGAGGGCCTGTCTCACACACCCGGCAAGCCCTCGGTCGTCCGCCTTTCTGCAATCTTGGAACTGCTTTACGGTTCCGGCCTGCGAGCCAGTGAACTGGTCGAGTTGCAGCGATCTTCAGTCCTGAGGGACAAGCCGTTTTTGATCATCAGGGGAAAAGGGGGGAAGGAGCGTCTGGTTCCGCTGTCGCACCGAGCCCGAGTAGCCGTACGCCAATGGGCTGATTTTGTTGATCCAGAGGAAAAATGGCTGTTCCCTTCCAGAACGGGACATATCACCAGGATAAGGCTGTTTCAGATCATCAAGGACCATGCTGCCAAGGCAGGAATCAATCCCGTCAAAATAAGCCCGCATGTGTTGCGGCATGCCTTCGCGACACACCTTCTGGAAGGGGGAGCAGATTTGCGGGCGCTGCAGACCCTGCTTGGACACAGCGACATCAGTACTACGCAGATCTACACGCATATCGACAGCGCCCGCTTGGTAGAACTCGTGAATGACCGGCATCCTTTGGGCCGACTAAATCTCCCGCGTTGACGTTTAGGCTGTCCGGTTCTAACTCTTTTCCATGACATCTTATCTTGATTTTGAAAAACCGATCGCAGCGCTAGAATCCCGGATTCTGGAACTGAGGAGCACGGCGGATGAAGGTTCTCTCGATATCGAAACCGAAATCGAGAAGCTGCAGGCGAAATCGGCTAAAATGCTGGCGGACACTTATGCCAAATTGACTCCGTGGCAAAAAACGCAAGTTGCACGCCATCCGGAGCGCCCGCATTTCAAGGATTTCATCGCCGGTCTCTTTGACGAATTTATCCCGTTGGGCGGTGATCGGAATTTCGGCAATGACCAAGCCATTCTGGGCGGATTTGCTCGTATGGGAGACCGTCGTTTGATCGTAATTGGTCACGAGAAGGGGGACGATACGGAAACTCGCTTGCGCCATAATTTTGGAATGGGAAAACCGGAGGGGTACCGCAAGGCGATCCGGCTGATGGATATGGCAGACAGATTCTCCCTTCCGGTCCTGACTCTCGTCGATACATCAGGAGCCTTTCCGGGCGTGTCAGCCGAAGAGCGTGGACAGGCGGAGGCCATCGCCCGTTCGACTGAAAAATGCCTTTCGCTGGGCGTGCCGATGGTGGCGATCATTGTTGGCGAAGGTGGCTCGGGCGGAGCCGTTGCTCTAGCGGCTGCCGAACGTGTATTGATGTTTGAACATGCGGTCTATTCGGTGATCTCTCCTGAAGGTTGTGCTTCGATATTGTGGCGCACGGGTGACAAGGCTGATGTCGCGGCAGATGCCATGCAAATCACCGCTCAAAATCTCAAGAATCTTGGCGTCATTGACCGGATTGTCGAAGAACCAGTTGGCGGTGCGCATCGGGACCAGACACTGGCAGTCGCGTCTTTGCGCAACGCCATTGACGAAGAATTTTCAAATCTCGAGAACCATGGCCGCGAGACGCTGCGCCAAATGCGTCGCGAGAAATTTCTGCGGATCGGCGCTCTTTAAGATCGGGGACTGCCCGGAAAAAGTCCCAGATCTGTTGGAAGGCGCTTGCGACCGGAACCATTTACCGGATCGGTGGTTCTATAATATTGCGACAATGGGGAGCCCTAAATGAAAAAGTTTTCAGCAAAACTGACAAGTGTTGCGGCAGTGATCGCTCTGGTGGCTTGTACCGGAAGTGGTGCCGATGCGGGATCAGTGGAATCTGCCGGAACACAGGCCGGCGAGGCGCGGTCGATTTCCGCTGCGGAGAAACGGCAGGGCGCGGAAGCCCATCCCCAGCTGCTGGAAGAATTTGGCGGAGCCTATAGTGGACCACAGGCTGCCTATGTTGCAGGCGTTGGCCAGAATATTGCCGTTCAGTCGGGCCTCGGAAACGCACGCAGTGATTTTACCGTCACATTGCTCAATAGTCCTGTGAACAATGCGTTCGCGATACCGGGCGGATATGTCTACCTTACCCGCCAGTTGATGGCGCTCATGAACGATGAAGCCGAAATGGCCGGCGTTTTGGGTCACGAAGTCGGGCATGTAGCCGCGAGACACAGTGAAAAACGACAGAAGGCGGCAACCCGGAACAGCATTTTGGGAATCCTTGGGCAGATCGGCTCGCAGGTGCTTTTAGGCGATTCGTCCCTCGGGCGGATCGGGCAGGAAATCTTCGGCACCGGGAGCCAGCTGCTGACGCTCAAATATTCGCGCAAGCAGGAATATGAAGCCGATGACCTGGGTATTCGTTACCTCGCTTCTGCCGGCTATGATCCTCAAGCGCTGTCGACAATGCTATATTCTCTGGCTGCGCAGTCGGCGATTGACGCACGTGCGGCCGGGCGTGATGCCCGGAGTGCGCCCGAATGGTCGAGCACCCATCCGGATCCCGCACGGCGCGTTTCCCGTGCTGCGACGATAGCCAGCAAAACGCCGCATACCGGCACCCTTCGCAATCGCGATCAGTTTCTGCGAAACTTGGACGGAATTCTCTATGGCGATGATCCGAAGCAGGGAGTGATCGAGGGAAACAGTTTTCTGCATCCCGATCTCCGGCTGAAATTCAGTGTACCCAACGGTTTTGCGATGCAAAATGGCGCACGTGCCGTGACCATCGCCGGGTCCGGTGGGCAGGGGCAATTCACCACCGGCGCCTACAACGGGAATATGACAACCTATATTGATGCCGCCTTCAGCAGCCTCGCGGGACAGGGCAAGACAATTCCGCATGGCGCGATCGAAAGAACGACAGTCAATGGCATGCCGGCTTTCTATGCGATGGCAAGGGTCGATAGCAATAACGGTCCGGTGGACGTAACCGTCTTCGCCTATGAAGTCTCGAAAAGCAGCGCCTATCATTTCGCGACCATCGCGCCGGCTGGACGTTCTGCCGTATTCACGCCGATGTATCAGAGCCTGACCAAGCTTTCGGCGACCGAAGCAGCAGCGATCAGGCCACGCAAGGTGGACGTGGTTACGGTGAAGAATGGAGATACCATTGCCAGCCTGTCTTCGCGGATGGCGTATAGGGATTACCAGCAGGATCGTTTTCTGGTTCTCAATCGCCTGCGCGCAACCGACAAGCTCCAGTCTGGTCAACAAGTGAAGATCATCACCTACTGATTGCTGAACAAAAAAAGACGGCAGCCGAAGGGCTGCCGTCTTCTTTATCTTGAATAATCCGAAGATTAACCAGCCATCGAGTTCTCGACTTCGGTGAAGGTGTTGCTGAGGGTGTTACCCAGCTGACCCATTGCAACGATGGCTGCAACAGCGATCAGAGCAGCGATCAGGCCATATTCAATAGCCGTTGCGCCTTCTTCATTCTTGAACATTTTGCGTACGAATTTCATGTCTGGTCTCCTAGATTTGACAAACTTCACTTACCCAATTGGACCTAAAATAAATCCAATGCTCAACAGCCTAGTCTATAAACCTTACCAAAAATTTAAATGCGGTAGCTATGTTTACGAAACTTCGGTTACTTGGTTGGCAACGTCATCCCACATGTCGACAGTTTCGTTGGCTACACCGCCAATCGCGACAATTGCCGCGAGCGCAATAAGAGCCAATATCAAACCATATTCGACAGCTGTCGCACCCTTGTCGGAAAGATACAATTTTTTCAAAAGATCGATCATGTCTCTCTCAACTCGGATAAAGTTCTGCTAAGTCGTGAACAGAACCGGTCTCACAGAAAGGGATTAACAAAATCCTTACAACCAAGAAAAAAATGGAAAAAAATCCGACATATCTGTTTGTCACTGCCGCCGCGCTAGTCGATGAAAACGGCAGAATTCTGGTGCAGAAGCGCCCGGAAGGCAAGCCAATGGCGGGGCTCTGGGAGTTCCCCGGAGGCAAAGTGGAAACGGGCGAAACGCCCGAAGCAGCGCTGGTCCGAGAGTTAAACGAGGAGCTCGGCATAGAGGTCGAGCAATTGCAGCTCACACCACTTGGCTTCGCGAGCGAAAGCCTGGACGACCGACATCTGGTTTTACTGTTATATCTTTGCCATCAATGGTCCGGTACGATAGAAAGCGCGGACCTGCTGGACCTGAAATGGCTCCCGGTCGACGCCATTCGCGACCTTCCCATGCCGCCAGCCGACGGTCCGCTGGTTGAAACGCTGTCCATCCATCTTGCCAATCCCGACTAGGCGTCGGACTTCTTGTTGCCAGACCCTGAGAGGGTTTTGCTAAGCGAAACCTGTCCGCTTCCTCTTGTAGCTGGTTTCGGCTGGTCGGGATGCGGCGCCCAAGCACATAGATACAACAGAGTCACCATTTCCCCGAACTTTCCGTCTGGTCCGGTTTTGGCCTGGAACAGCGACTCAATCCTTTCATAAACTTGTCTTCGGAGCGGTGCGTGGTGTCCTGACAATATGTTGCTGCCTCCCATGTCCCGGATGTCGGCAATCAAACGATCGAGACGGGAATATTTCAGGTGCAATTGATCGCTGTCGGCGACGGGCAAAGTCAGGCCCGCGCGCGCGAGTAGGTCACCGGCCGTACGGACATCGATCTGGGGATGAAAATGGGCTGCGACCCGGTCACCCTCAGCTTGCATGATAATCGATTTCAGCGATGGAAAACTGTCGGCACCGACAAGGGAAGCGAGCATCAATCCGTCCGGACGCAGCAGGCGACGGATCAGAACAAGGGCGCCGGGCAGATCATTGATTGTATCAAGAGAACCCACGTTGAGAATGAGGTCAAAACTATGATCGGCAAAGGGGAGCCGGTCATCGTGGCAAGCCACGCCGTTGCCAGCCTGCGCCAGCCTGACGCTGGCATCGGCGAACTGCACCTTGATGCCGCGCCTTTCGAGCTCGGCTCCCAGCAGGGCGTATGGCAGACCGATGACCAGGGCGTCGACGAACGTGCGCTTGACCACATCCAGACGTTCGAGGACCTCCTCGGCCATGATCCGGGAAAAAAAGTCGGTGCCCTGTGCTCGCTGATAGGCGCGGTCGCGGACTATGCGCCGACGCTGACGATTGAATATATCAGGAACATTGACTGTATCGGTCATAGGGTATTGCGGCTTTACGAGCGCTGGGCAAAAAGATCAAATGCCGTTGCGCGCCGCACTCAGATCCGTCGTTGAATTTGCTTTGCCGCCGAGATGCCCCATCTGCGGCGCGACCGTGGATGCGGACAATCGGTTCTGCCCAACCTGCTGGCAGCAACTGGATTTTCTGGCGAAGCCATGGTGCGCTTCCTGCGGCTTGCCCTTGCCTTTCGATCCTCCCGACGGGAGCCTATGTGCCATATGTCTGGTCGAGCCGCCGGTTCATGACGGGGTCCGGGCGGTGGTGCGGTACGACGAGCGTAGTTCGCTGATTGCGATGCGCCTGAAATATGGTGCCCGTTTGGGGCTTGCCAGGTTGATAGCTGATCACCTGCAAAAATTTGTGACCGACGATCACGCCCAATCGATCATTGTTCCAGTGCCGCTTCATCCCACACGCCTGTGGCGTCGCGGTTTCAACCAGTCGGCTCTTATTGGCAGAGAGCTCGCGCGGGCGACCGGCATGTGCCTAGATCATGGTATCATTGTCCGGTCCAAGATTACCCCTCCGTTGAGAGGATTGAACACCAGTCAGCGACAGCGCGCGGTCGGGTCGGCCTTCGCGCTTGCTGGGGATGCCCAGCGAAGGATTGGGAGCAAGCCCGTGATCCTGGTCGATGACGTCTATACCAGCGGAGCTACGACTAATGCCTGCGCCAGATTGCTGAAAAGTGCGGGGGCGCAGCAGGTCGTCGTGTTCTGCTGGGCCCGGGTCATAAAGGACTTTGGAACTGGATAGATTCCACCCTCCCGAGTTCGCGATGGCTTGAATTTCTCTCGCGGACGGCCCATCTGCAGACTGATGGTAGAGAGAGCTGAATATGTCGAAAGTTGAAATATATACAAAGTTCACCTGTGGTTTCTGCTTTCGGGCAAAAGCCCTGCTCGAAAAGAAAAACATAAGCTTCGAAGAAACCGACATCAGCATGGGCGGCAGCGAGCGCGAAGAAATGATCCAGCGGTCTGGCGGCCGGACGACGGTGCCGCAAATCTTTATCAACGATCGGCATGTCGGCGGTTCGGACGATCTTGCCGCACTGGAGCGGTCCGGTGAACTTGACGCGCTATTGGCGGGCTGAACCGCGTTGAGAATCGCACTGGCCCAAATGTGCAGCGGCATAGAACCGCAAGAAAATGGCGAGCAGCTCCGTGCATTTATTGCCCAGGCGGCTGCCGACGGTGCCGAAATGCTTTTTACGCCAGAGATGAGCGGGTTGCTCGACCGTGATCGAGCCCGCGCTGCCCGCCAGATACGAACGGAGCAGGACGATGCCGTCTTGGCCATGGTTCAGACCGGAGCCAAGAACCATGGGATATGGGTCCAACTTGGCTCTTTAGCGATCAAGTTGTCATCTGATCCTCACCAGAAATGGGTCAACCGATCCTTCCTCATCAATCCGCAAGGAGAGATTGTCGCCCGTTACGACAAGATTCACTTGTTCGACGTTGATCTCGGCCCGCACGAATCACAGCGCGAATCGTCCGCTTATGGAAGGGGTGATCGAGCCGTTCTCGCGGCACTTCCCGAAGCTATGATAGGGCTGTCGATCTGCTACGATCTCCGGTTTTCCGCTTTGTATGAAGCGCTGACCAGTGCAGGGGCGGATATACTGTCGATCCCGGCGGCGTTCACTGTTCCGACTGGCCAGGCCCATTGGGAAATCCTGTTACGCGCGCGCGCGATCGAAGCAGGGGCCTTTGTAGTCGCTGCGGCGCAATCTGGCCAGCATGCCGATGGTCGCACGACCTATGGTCATTCTATGGTGGTGGGACCGTGGGGGGAAATATTGCTCGACATGGGCGAGGGCACCGGTCTTGGCTTCTGCGATCTGGATCTGGAGCAGATCCGGGAGGTGCGTTCGCGCGTCCCGGCGGTGGCCAATCGTCAGAATTTTGAACGGCCGAGCCGGACGTCATGATCATCTTCGACCTGAAATGTGAGGATGGAGACCATCGCTTTGAGGGCTGGTTTGGCTCGTCGCAGGAGTTTTCCGATCAGCGGGATCGCGGTTTGCTTGAATGTCCGGTCTGCCGCAGCAAGAATATTACAAAGGCTGCCATGGCCCCCAATGTCGGTCGAAAAGGCAACCAGCAGTCAGTTCCAGCAGAGGTTGCGGAGCGGCGGGGTGGATCCCGTGCGGCATCGGTCAGCAACACCGGATCTTTGCCAGACGAATATCAGGAACTTATCGGGAAACTGGCAAAGGCACAGGAAAAGCTGCTCGCCAGCTCCGAATGGGTGGGCGATAAATTTGCCGCTCGTGCCCGTGATATCCATTATGGTGACGCGGATGAGAAGGCGATTCACGGAACCGCCTCGCAGGAAGAGGTCGCAGACTTGGCCGACGAAGGGATTGCCGCTTTACCCCTGCCATTGCCGGTTTTACCGCCCGAATCGAAAAATTGATTGTGGCATGCCTTCGCCGATCGGGCTAAGCAATGCTTCGCAACGCGCCCGTAGCTCAGTAGGATAGAGCATCAGATTCCTAATCTGGGGGCCACAGGTTCGAATCCTGTCGGGCGCACCAATTTTTCTCATACAATATCCCGCTGCTTATTGCGCCAGAACAGGGCCGCAGGTTTTTCTCAGGCCAGGGCCACAATGCTGGCCAGGATCAGCCGTACCAGATCGGCTTGCCCGCGCGTGCCGGTCTTTGCATAGATCCGCTTGGAATAGAGCCGTGCGGTTTCGTGGGTCAGGCCGAGTAGTTTCGCTGCTTCCCTTATCGATACCCCCCGGCTGATGTGCAAGGCCAGGCGCGCTTCCTGGATCGTCAGGCCAAACAGGTTCGCAAGGTGCTGGCTGCGTTCGGTGCTGCCAGAGCGTTCGCCGTGAACAAAGGCGATGGCCAGGGGCTGTAATGCTCCGGGCAGGTCTGCCGGCGGGTTGGTGAGCAGCATGTCCAGCCAGGGCTCGTCGGACAGGTGCACCGTTCGAACCACATTTTCACCAGCCTGTCGCTGTTGCAGAAACTTTCGCAACGTTCCTTGCGCATCGGCGCGCTCGGCAATCAGGCGTCCGTCCGGAGATTTCCGCAGGCTTTGAGCCTCAAGGATCAAGGATTCCGCCTGTTCGCTCATGTCGACGATCCGGCCGGAGGCGTCGAGCAGGAACCAGCCGAAATTCAGTCGTAAGATGGCATCGGCTGATATTCCGGCTTTCAGCCTTTGCCGTTCCAGTTCGGCATAGGTGCCAGCAGCAATTGCCAGATGGTTGGCGAGGGAGCCGAGCAGCGATCCGTCACTGGCCGAAAAATCGCCTTTCCTGCGACCGAGCGAGATCCAGATCTGGCCCCCGTTGGGTTCGACTACCCGCATGTTGCGGGCAAAGCGGATGTCGGCATCCTGCAGGAAGAGCGTCCTGAAACGAACGTGGCGGGGGTCATTGGGATCGAGAAAATCGTCCATGGCATAGACCCGGTTCGGGCGCATTGCCTTCAGCGGGAGAGCTTCGGAACTACTGAATTCGCGCTGGTAAATTTCGTTCATGGCTTGGGAATCATGCGGGATATTCGGTATGCGGATGGATTGCAGCCAATCGTGATCGCCCTGGAAGAAGAGACCTGCGTAGTCCGCTGCCGTCCTGCGCCGCAATTGCTCCAGAAAATCTTCCCACGGAGGCGCGCCAAGGGTGCCGCGGTGAAGTGCCGCGATCAAGTCATGTCCTTCGCCCAGAATAAGTGCCATATTCTGATTATATCCCATTTGGGAACTACATGCGAGCGGAAAACTCGCAATAGGGACTGACCGATCATTAATGGAATTGGCCTGTGACCCGTATATTGACCCATCTAGAGCGGCTTGAGGCCGAAGCTATCCACATCATGCGCGAGGTTATGGCGGATGCGCAAAAGCCGGTAATGATGTACAGTGTCGGCAAAGACAGCGCGGTCCTGCTGCATCTGGCAAAAAAGGCTTTTTATCCTTCTGCCCCGCCGTTTCCGCTGCTGCATGTTGATACCACATGGAAATTCAGGGATATGTATGCCTTGCGTGAAAAGGCGGCTCAGGATGCCGGCATGGAACTGATCGTCCATCAAAATGCCGAGGCAAAGGAGCGCGGCATCAATCCTTTCGATCATGGACCGCTGCATACCGACATCTGGAAAACTGAGGGCCTGAAGCAGGCTCTCGATATCCATGGTTTCGACGTGGCGTTTGGCGGCGCCCGCCGTGACGAGGAAAAAAGCCGGGCGAAGGAGCGCGTGTTCTCGTTCCGAACGGCGAGCCATGGCTGGGATCCGAAAAATCAGCGGCCTGAGTTGTGGAGCCTCTACAACGCCAAGAAAGCGAAAGGCGAAAGTATCCGGGTTTTCCCGATCAGCAATTGGACGGAACTCGATATCTGGCAATATATCATGGCGGAGAATATCGAGATCGTGCCGTTGTATTTCGCCGCGCCACGTCCGACTTATATCCACGAAGGAGGGCTGTTCATGGCTGATGATCCGGATCGGCTCGAGCAGGTGATGGGCAGGAAGCCCGAGATCACCACTCGTTCAATTCGCTTCCGCACATTGGGCTGCTTCCCGCTGACCGGCGCCGTCGAGAGCACGGCTTCGACGCTCTCTGAGGTCATCCAGGAAATGCTGCTCACGACCACCAGCGAACGGCAGGGTAGGGTCATTGACAAGGACGAAGGCGGAGCTGGGATGGAGAAGAAAAAGCAGGAGGGCTATTTCTGATGACCGAACAATCCAGCAAGGAAGCGCGCTACAAGACAGAAGCTCTCATTTCAGAGGATATTGAAGCCTATCTCACCCAGCACCAGAACAAGGAACTGCTTCGCTTCATCACATGTGGCAGCGTTGACGACGGCAAGAGCACGCTGATTGGTCGATTGCTCTACGACAGCAAGATGATTTTCGAAGATCAGCTGGCGGCGCTGGAAGCAGACAGTAGGAGGTCCGGCACCCAGGGCCAGGAGATAGATTTCGCATTGCTTGTCGATGGACTTGCCGCCGAACGCGAGCAGGGTATCACAATCGACGTGGCCTATCGCTTTTTTGCGACAGAGAAGCGCAAGTTTATCGTCGCGGACACGCCTGGTCACGAGCAATATACGCGCAACATGGTCACCGGTGCCTCGACTGCAGATGCCGCCGTGATTCTGGTCGATGCACGTAAGGGGGTGTTGGTGCAGACGCGACGGCATTCCTATCTGGCCCATTTGCTGGGGATCAAGAATCTTGTGCTGGCGGTGAACAAGATGGACCTTGTCGACTTCAGTCAGGACGTTTTTGACTCCATTGTCGCGAACTATCGTCAGTTTGCGGATGGCATCGGTATAGCCGATTTTACGGCCATTCCGATCTCCGGCTTTCGGGGTGACAATATCACCGAGGCACCATCAGCCAACACTCCCTGGTACACCGGGCCGGCTCTGATCGCGCATCTGGAGGAAATCCCGATGGCGACGACCGAGGCGCAGGAAAAGGCTTTCCGGATGCCGGTGCAATGGGTTAATCGGCCTAATCTCGATTTTCGCGGTTTTTCCGGTCTGATTTCGAGCGGCAGCATCCAGCCGGGAGATCCGGTTCGGATCGTGCCGTCTGGCAGAACCAGCAAGGTAAAGGGCATTGTCACACTGGGCGCGGCGCTCGACGAAGCGGTGGCCGGGCAGTCGGTCACCATCACGCTGGAAGATGAGGTGGATTGCTCGCGCGGCAATGTTATCGCTACGGCTGGTGATCCACCCGAGGTATCCGATCAGTTCGAATCGACGATCGTATGGATGAGCGACGATGCGCTCAAGCCCGGACGGGGCTATTGGCTCAAGCTGGCCACGCAGACAGTAAGCGCATCGGTGCACGAGCCGAAATATGAAATCAACGTCAACACGATGGAACATTTGGCCGCCAAGACCTTGACACTGAATGCGATCGGCGTTGCCGAGGTTCATACCGACAAGCCGATCGTGTTTGAGCCTTATGCGGCCAGTCCTGAACTGGGCGGTTTCATCCTGATTGACAAGATCACCAATGCGACGGTGGCGGCCGGCATGCTGCATTTCAGTCTGCGTCGGGCAGCCAATGTCCATTGGCAGCCGACGACCATTTCCAGGGAAGACCATGCCTCTCTGAAAAACCAGACACCTCGGGTGCTATGGTTCACCGGCCTGTCGGGCTCGGGCAAGTCCACGATTGCAAATGAAGTTGAGAAAAGCCTGAATCTGATGAATCGCCATACCTTTCTGCTCGACGGGGACAATGTGCGGCACGGGCTCAACAAGGATCTGGGCTTTACCGAGGCAGACCGTATTGAGAATATTCGCCGGGTCGGGGAAATTGCGAAACTGATGACCGATGCCGGCTTGATCGTGCTGACCGCCTTTATCAGTCCGTTCCGGGCGGAACGGCAAATGGTGCGCGAAATGCTGCCGGAAGGCGAGTTCATCGAAATTTTCGTCGACACTCCGCTCGCGGTGGCGGAAGAGCGTGATGTGAAGGGGCTTTACAAGAAGGCCCGCAGCGGTGAACTGAAGAATTTTACAGGAATTGATTCGCCCTATGAGTCTCCCGACAGTCCTGAAATCCGTGTGAATACGGTGGAAATGACACCGGCGGAAGCGGCCGAATATATCGTCCAGCAGATATTGCCACTGAAATGAGCAATGTCATGACAGATGCCGATCTGGCGGCCCATCTCGCCTATACGGCTGGCCGTATTCTCCTGCGAGTGCGCAAGAGCGAACTTTTCGAAGGCAAGGCCCTCGGCAAGGCTGGTGACCAGACCGCAAACGAATTTCTGGTCCATGCCTTGCGTCATCAGCGCCCTGGCGATGGACTTCTTTCCGAAGAGAGCAAGGACACACCGGAACGTCTCGATCATTCGCGTGTCTGGATCATTGATCCGGTAGACGGCACTCGCGAATATGGTGAAGGCCGGTCCGACTGGGCTGTCCATGTCGGCCTTTCTATCGACGGCGTGGCATCCGTGGGGGCCGTTGCATTGCCCGGCCTGGCAAACGGTGTCGTGCTGCGCAGCGACAAAGCCGTAAGGCCCGCTGGCTATGATGGGCCTCCGCGCATGGTCGTCAGTCGAACGAGACCGGCAGCCGAAGCTGTAGCGGTGGCAAAGCGGATTGGCGGAGAGTTGGTGCCGATGGGCTCTGCCGGCGCAAAGTCGATGGCGGTGGTTATGGGCGAGGCAGAAATATACCTTCATTCCGGCGGCCAGTTTGAGTGGGACAGTTGCGCTCCCGTTGCGGTTGCATCGGCCCATGGATTGCATTGTTCGCGACTGGATGGGTCGCCCCTGATCTATAATCGGCGGGACACCTACATGGCCGATCTTCTGATTTGTCGGAAGGATTGGAAGGATAAAGTGCTCGATGCGCTCAATTGCTGAGGCCAGGATGGGGCAAACGATTGCGGGAGTGGCGGTGGGAAGGTCGTGAGCGGCCTGATGGCAGTCCACGAGCTGCGAAAATGACCGCGTTGCTTATTCCGTGACGCTGTCGTCCATCTTTTTGGATAGTAATTCCAGTGCTTCCGCAATCTTTATAGCCGGTAGCGACAGTTGGCGATTATCGAGTTCAACCAAAATATCTTCCAGCATGTCGACAACTTTGGTCGGGGCGTGTTCATTGGCGCTGTCGGTCATAATATAAAGTTCCCGGCTGACAAAAATTTTTATATTTTGCAGATAGTCTCCATAATATCGGCAATTCTTCCTTAACGGGAGATTAGTTACAAAGTTAACCTTGCCGACTGCGACTGTTTCTTTTGAGCCTCCGTTGCTGGCGCCGAAACGCCCGCTGTAGCCTGCGCGAGCTGGTTGCCTTGGATGTCCGCGAGCGATATAGATAAGCCAAATTTATGGGACATTAACATTGGACAAGATCGCGCCTGAATCCTCGCTGGTGGCACAATTGACGGCGAAGCAACGGGAATGCTTGCATCTGGTGGTTCTTAGAAAATCATCGAAGGAAATTGCCAGAATTCTAGGTATTTCCAAACCCGCGGTCGATCAGCGGTTACTCGGCGCACGACGTGTTCTCAATGCATCTACTCGGGATGAAGCGGCATTGATCTATGCCCGGGCGTCTGGAACCTATGACCGGATACTATATGATCCGGTAGGTGTTCCCTTCCACGATGATTTCGGTTCAGAACGGTTGCAGGACGAGGAGCCAAATTCGTTCATGCTGGAAGAAATTTCGAAGCCATATGACTTCGAGACTGAGCATGACTTTGATGTCTGGCCCCAAATTCTGAAGGAGTCCGGGGGCAACTGGGGAGCCGTACAAAGAGTCGCCATCATTGTTGTTTTGACGATCGGAATCTTGGCGATTGTATTGATCGGCTTATCAGTCTCCCAGTCACTTTCCAGTCTTTTGGCAGCCTAGACCGCCACTCGACTTCGCATTGATTTAAACATCAGGAATCCGCGTTTGCGGAAAGGAGAAACTATGTCTTATCATATCGCGATGGCCTCTGATCGGATCAAGCGGGATGTTCCGGAAACAGAAGCTTCAATCGATACTGCCCTTGTTTCCGTTTCGAATCTCTTGGCGACACTGGTTCAGGCCCGTATCGATACCGGCGTCCCTGCGGGTACAGGCCAGATTGCGGTCCGCGGACTGGCCAAGGCACAAATGGCTTTGGTCGACGCGAGCAGCGACGTTTTGCGCGTGCACCGGGAACTAAGGAAGGTTGGGCAGGAATTTGCTGGTCTCGATGTGCATGAAGAATGTCCGCCAGCTCAGGCTTCTGTCAGCCGGCGTGGGCTACGGTCAGTAGCCGCTTGAGCAATCGCGGTTGACTGCAATGCCCGGGACTGGTCCATATAGCGGATGCGAACGCTTGTTTTCCTTCTCCTCCTCCTTACAAGCTGTCTCTATGCTCTGTATCGGGGAGGAGCACCCGAACGCTGGGTTGCGGCCATCATCATCGGCATGGGCGCGCTTGATCCTGTCGTCCATATTGTCACGCCACTGGAATATGCCACTGTGGATCCTGGCCACCTGTTTATTGATTTGGCGGGATGGATATGTCTGCTGGCGGTTGCGCTTCGGGCGAACAGGTTCTGGCCTCTATGCATAGTCTCGCTTCAAACGATCGCGATAGTTGCTCACACCGCAAAACTGCTGGACGTGACGATCCACCCAAAAGCTTATATGATCATGCAAATAGCTTCTTCCTATCCCTTGCTGGTCGTTCTGATGATCGGAACATTCCACCACCAGAAGAGATTGAAGAGCGTCGGGACCGACAGGCCCTGGCGGAACTCATAGACATTGTTTCGCCTGGCAACGGGCTGCGGATATCGAGTGCCCTTCTGGCGGAGTTTGGTACCATAGGGCGTATCATGAATGAGTCCGGAGCATCCCTGACCCGTGTCGTCGCGGGGGCCAGCGATGTTGTCAGAATGCTTCACGCGACCGAAAAACTGATGCTGGCGAGGTTGGAAAAGGATCTCCCGCGAAAGCTCATTTCCAGCACTGACAAGCGGTTAGTCCAATATTTGCAGGCTCGCATGGGCTCCCGTTCGACCGAAATCATGCGAGTGCTTTTCCTTGACGGTGCCAACCGGATGATCGGGGAAGAGGAATTTGGGACTGGATCTCCGCAGCGTGTTTTTATCCAGCCACGATCTATTCTGAAACGTGCGCTGGAGCTCGATGCCTGCGGACTCATCCTTGTCCACAATCACCCTGGCGGTAATGTCATGCCGAGCGAGAAGGATGTCAAATTTACACAATCCATAAAGATATTATGTTTGGAGCTTGAGATACGCTTGCAGGATCATATCATCATATCCGGCCACAGGTGGACGAGCTTTAGAAAGTTGAAGATATTATGACCGGGGTTGGGGAAGATTATCTGCAATATGCTAAAACTGAACTCAAAATTTTGCGAAGCCGAAACAGTCATTTTGCACAAACCCAGGTGTTCGGCGACCCGGCCTGGGAGCTGATACTGGAAGCATTTGTTGCAATCAAGGAAGCCAGATCCCTACTGCTTTCCGACCTCTCCAAAGAATTGCGGAAGCCCGTTGCGATCATAAGGCGGCTGAGTGACATATTGGAAGCGAAAGGCCATGTTGAACGCCTTCCTTCTCCAGATCACGCTGGTGAGACTTCCGTGAGGCTTACGGCTGAAGCTGTGGGCTGGTGTGAGAATTTCCTGAGACGCCAGATGGAAGGTGATGATTTTAGCAATAACTGATTGTCAGCCGTTGCCGAGTGACCCAGTATGGAAGCTAGATTTTTTGAATTTCAGACGATCGCTCAGTCCCGGGAAGAATTATGGAATTTACATATAAAGAGATCCAGACCATTTTGTCGCGGAAGCATAATATAGCGGATCGCAACGAGATGGCGTTCCGGGGCAGGATCCAGCATATGCAGCGGCTCGGTTTTCCGTCAGGCGTTAATACCGGCAAAGGTCGACCGGTTTCCTACACGTGGCGTGAACTGTTGCTGTTGGCCCTGGTTTTCGAATATCTTGAAATCGGTTCGACGCCCGATCGAGCGATCGCAGAGATCGTAAAGATCGAGGACATGATCCTTTCTGGTATTGCCAAGGTCATTCTGGCTGATCACGATGACGCCGATTCCCCAACCAGCAATCATTTTCTGTTCGTAGAGCTATCTGCCCTTCTGACATTGAAGGCCGAAGAGGACTGGCATCAGCAATGCAGGTTCTTGTCATTCCAGGACATCCAGGAGATTCTTTCTCCGGACGGCAATGATGCGTTTCGCTCACCTTATGCCATTATTGATCTGCGGCAATTCCTAGGCGGTGTCTTCATGAGCGTTCTGGACGTTTGTGGTCTCAACAATCAGATCATGGCCAGGGATGTGCGTCTGTGGGCCTCACGGCAAGTGCCTGTCGAGATTTAGCGAATAGCAGTGGTTCCGACCCGGCCGTATCACTCCGAAAAAGTCGGTCGAATTCCGGACAAAGGTTAACGGACGATCCAATCACCCGTCATTGATTCCGAGATACTGACTCACTGTCAGTGGCGGAGGAGTGCCGGGCACCGTGCAATATCGAGAAATACTGGCGGCGGGGGTTTCAACATTCATTCCGGCTGCCGCCCTTCTCTTGGGCGCGGCAGCATTCGCCGCGGAAGAACCGGCCAAGCCGGCAGGCCGGTCGGGCCCCGCTTCGTCAGCTGCAGAAGTCAGGGCGGTCATTCTCGACGGCATCGAAATCAGGCCGCAGGGAGAAAACCCCTTCCTTGCCAACGGCCAGCCAAGTTCTATTCAGCACACCGTCAGAAAATGCGACCGGGAGATCAGCAACAATCGCAATGAATGTGTGCTTCATCTTTATGAAACACAATAGGCCGGGGCACGGTTCGAATGTCAGACGCATCTCTGATCAAACAACTTGATCAATAGATTTTCATATATCCGGTTGGTCGAGAGGTGCGGAGGAGCCGGACGTATCCTTGAGCAAGTGGATGGCTTCTTCGACCTTGATCGCCGGTATGGCCAGTTCATTCTCATCCAGAAAGTCCAAAACTTCCTCAAGCTTCTCGATTAATCTTCGCATGGTGGCATTCCCGCATTCCAGGCTTCGCGATCTCATGACGATAGGAATCGATCGAATGGCATCGCAGTGTACAGCCTCGCTTCATCGGCAGAAAATCATTGTGCGGGAACCCGTTACGACCAAATGATAATAAATTCAATAGGGGGGTAACATGAATGTTTTTTTAGCTTGTTACCCCCTTCGAAAAAATTGGTGAACCACAGACACGCGGACCGAACGTCCTTTAGGGAAAAGGTCCATTGTTGGAAGCCAATCAGGCCAACAGATTTCTGCCAGCCGATTGCCCGTGATTAAGAATTATTGTCTTCACCGTTAACCACAGGGTGAAGGAACCAAATTATGGCGAAATATGATTACGACTTTGTGGTAATCGGCGGAGGGCCGGCCGGTCGTCGAGCTGCAATACAAGCATCGAAGCTTGGGAAAACCGTTGCAGTGGTTGACGACCAAAAACTGATCGGCGGCGTTTCCGTGCATACGGGCACATTGCCGTCCAAAACCATTCGCGAGTCTGTCATGTCCGTCACAGGCTGGCGCGACCAGCATTTCAAGTCCCGGCAACATCGCAATGGCGTCCGGGCCATGCAGGATTCCATAAACTCCCGTCTGTCGACCACTCTGGGGGATGAGGTCGAGGTTATTGACAGTCAGCTCGCCCGGAACAACGTCGCGGTGCTGAGGGGGAAGGCAAGGTTCTCAGGTACCCACAAGTTAGCCGTCCAGCAGAACTTCCAGGGGAAAAAGACAAATTTTTCGGTTACCGCGGAAAAATTCCTGATCGCAGTGGGGACCAAACCATTTCGTCCGAAAAGCATCCCATTCAACGGAACCAGTGTGATCGACAGCGACACGGTTGCCGCCAACCTGCCGATGCCCAAGAGCATAACGGTGGTCGGCGGCGGCGTAATTGGTCTGGAATATGCGACGATCTTCTCGACACTCGAAATCCCCGTCACTGTCGTGGAGGCCCGGGACCGGATACTGGAATTCATTGATCGCGATATCGTTGCGAATTTTGTCCACCAGCTTGCGGAAAGAGGGATCAATCTTCGACTTGGCCGCACCATTGCCGAAATTTCACTGAACAGCCAAGGTCATCCAAAGATCATTTTGGACGATGGTCGACAGTTGCAGTCCGAGATGCTGCTGTTCACCGCTGGCAGGGTGGGCGCGGTGGAGAATCTGGGACTCGATAAAGTCGGCATCGAATGTGACGGTCGCGGTCGGCTGGTGGTCGACAAGGACACGTTGCAGACCAGCCAGCCACATATCTATGCGGCGGGCGACATCATCGGCTTTCCAGCCCTCGCATCCACGTCGATGGAGCAGGGCCGACAGGCAGCCTGTCATGCGTTCGGGGTGCCGATCAGCAATTCGGGAAACAGCTTTCCGCTCGGCATTTACTCGATTCCCGAGATTGCCAGCATCGGATTGTCGGAAGACGACGCCCGGAAGCAGGGCTTCCAGGTGGAAATCGGTATTGCCCGCTTTCAGGAAACGTCACGCGGTCACATTCTTGGCAACTGCAAGGGCATGCTCAAATGTATTTTCGACTTGCACGAACGGACGCTCCTCGGCGTGCATATTGTGGGCGAGGGGGCAACCGAGCTCATCCATATCGGTCAGGCTGTGATAAACCTGAAGGGTGGAATCGATTATCTGTCCGACAATGTTTTCAATTTTCCGACGCTTGCCGAAGCGTATAAAGTAGCTGCACTTGATGCCTACAATCGAATGCCGAAGCCAAGATTAAGGGCCTGATATGAAAATTGATATCAAAAATATATGGCAATCTTACGTCGGCGACAAGCACGGCGAGGAACCCTGTCCGGTCTGCTCTGAAATCGACGGAGAGCGTTCTCCCATGTTCGAGATCGGTAATTTTCTGACCCGCCACAATCTGTCGCTGAATCCCAAGAATTTTGAGCAGACTTGGGAATATGTCTGCGGCTCGAACCAAGAGCTCAAGGCTGAACTCGATCGGACTGCGGCTGCGTCCCTGCTCAACAATGAAACGGCGCTCGCCATCCACGACAAATATTTCAACACCGGGATGGATCAACGAATAGAAAAGATTTTCGAAGAAGCGGTCGAACATATTCACAGCTCGACGCAAATCATCAAGGCCGGCAATGACAATGCGATCAGACATGAGAATGAGCTGATCGAACAGGCCGATGATATCCGCGGCGGCCGCGGCACTCTGGAAAACTCTCTTCAGAAGCTTCTCGGCTTGTCCCGGTTGATGGTGGAATCCACCCGCGAAAATCGTGAGCAGATTTCGCAAACCAACCAGAAGCTGGCGGAGCTGCAAAAGGAACTCGAGATCGCTCGAAGCGAGGCTGACCACGACAAGCTGACGCGCCTGCCTAACCGGCGGAAGTTCGATCGGGTTCTGGATACTGCGCTTGTCCGGGAACAGGAAGGCCAGGAGCCCTTCGTGCTTGCCTTTGTCGACGTGGACTATTTCAAACGGATCAACGACACCTTTGGCCACGACTGCGGCGACCGCGTCCTAAAGATGATTGCGGACCAATTGTCCGTATTGTCCGACAACCGTTGCCACATATCCCGTTATGGCGGCGAAGAGTTTGCGATCCTGTTCGAGAATGCCGAAATAAACCAGGTCTTCAAGAAAGTGGACCAGTGCCGGGCTGAACTGGCGCACAAGTCTCTCGTCGATGTCGGTTCCGGGAAGCCACTTGGGAAAGTTACCTTTTCCGTGGGGATGGCCCAATGCCTGACGGGGGATACCAAGACGGCGATCTTGCGCAAGGCCGACCTGGCTCTGTACAGCGCCAAATCCGAAGGCCGGAACATGATCTGCGTCTATACGCCGGATGTCGAATAACCCGTTTTGCGGGTAAATTGCCGGTCAGAACCGGCTTGAACTC
>CAWUKF010000006.1:0-27447 GCA_963922745.1 uncultured Sphingomonadales bacterium | reverse complement strand
TGCGGCCTGGTCGCGGGGGCTGGGCACGGTGATCAACAGCCAGGGGATCATGCAGTCGCCGGTGGTCCGCGAACATGCCGGGATTGCCGATGACCAGGTGATCATGAAGAGCATCGCGCTGGGCTGGCCGGATGAGAGTTTTCCGGCCAATGCGGTGGTGTCGACGCGCAAGTCGGTTGATGAGGCGGCGGTATTTGTCGGGTTTGATGGCTAGCTGAGGCGGCGTGCCCCTGCGAAGGCAGGGGCCCATCTCCCGAATGCGCCAAGCAGAACCGACGGGAGATGGATACCTGCCTGCGCAGGTAAACGCGATGTGCTCCGCACTCGATGCGGAGCCCTGTGCTACAGGGATCCGCTCTTGCCGCCAGAGCTCCGCATCGAGTGCGGAGCACAGTTATCTGTTCAATCGGCCTTCGACCAGCGAATCGACCACGCCCGGATCGGCGAGCGTCGAGGTGTCGCCCAGCGCGCCATGATCATTCTCGGCGATCTTGCGCAGGATGCGGCGCATGATCTTGCCGGAACGGGTCTTGGGCAAGGCCGGCGTCAGGTGGAGGTGATCGGGTGTCGCGATCGGCCCGATTTCCTTGCGCACGTGATTGCGCAGCTCGGCAACCAGTTCATCGGATGACGGTTCGCCCGCGTTCAGCGTGACATAGCAATAGATGCCCTGTCCCTTGATATCGTGCGGATAGCCGACCACCGCCGCCTCGGCGACCTTGGGGTGAGAGACCAGCGCGGATTCGACTTCCGCCGTGCCCATGCGGTGCCCCGAGACGTTGATCACGTCGTCGACCCGGCCGGTGATCCAGTAATAATCATCCGCATCGCGCTTGCAGCCGTCGCCGGTGAAATATTTGCCCTTGTAGGTGGTGAAATAGGTCTGGATGAACCGTTCATGGTCGCCGTAGACGCTGCGCGCCTGGCCCGGCCAGCTGGCGGTGATGCACAGATTGCCATCGGTCGCGCCGTCCAGCACTTTGCCGTCGCCATCGACCAGCTGCGGCTGGATGCCGAAGAAAGGCTTGCCGGCGCTGCCCGGTTTCATGCCGTGCGCGCCGGGCAGGGTGGTGATCATCACGCCGCCGGTTTCGGTCTGCCACCAGGTGTCGACGATCGGTGATTTGCCCTCACCGACCACATCATAATACCAGCGCCAGGCCTCGGGATTGATCGGTTCGCCGACCGTGCCGAGCAGGCGGATAGAGCTACGATCGTGCGCCTTCACCGGGCCGTCGCCTTCGCGCATCAGCGCGCGGATCGCGGTCGGGGCGGTGTAGAAGATATTGACCTTGTGCTTTGCCACCACTTCCCAGAAGCGGCCGAAATCGGGATAGTTGGGGATGCCCTCGAACATGATCTCGGTCGCGCCGTTGATCAGCGGCCCGTAGACGATATAGCTGTGGCCGGTAACCCAGCCGATATCGGCCGAGCACCAGAATATCTCGCCCGGCTGGTAGTCGAAGACATAGTGAAAGGTGGTTGCTACCCATACCGCATAGCCGCCGGTGGTGTGCAATACGCCCTTGGGCTTGCCGGTCGATCCGGAAGTATAGAGAATGAACAGCGGGTCCTCTGCGTTCATCGGTTCGCAGGGGCAGTCGTCGGACACATCGGCCTTCAGTTCGTGATACCAGTGGTCGCGTCCGTCGGTCATGGTGACATCGCTGTCGGTGTGATTGATGACCAGCACGGCATCGACGGCGACCTTTTCCAGCGCGGCATCGACATTGGTCTTGAGCGGGACCGGCTTGCCACCCCGCAGGCCGCCATCGGCGCAGATCACGAACCGGCTCTCGCAATCCTCGATCCGTCCGGCCAGCGCATCGGGTGAGAAACCGCCAAAGACCACGCTGTGGATCGCGCCGATCCGGGCGCAGGCGAGCATGGCAAAGGCGCCTTCCGGGATCATCGGCATGTAGATGGTGACCCGGTCGCCCTTGCTGACACCCATTTTCTTCAGGCAGTTGGCCATTTTGATGACCTCGGCCTGCAGTTCGGCATAGCTGATCGTGCGGCCCGGCGACTGCGGGTCATCGGGTTCGAAGATCAGTGCGGTGACATCGCCCTTGCCGGCGGCGACGTGCCGGTCGACGGCGTTGTGGCAGATGTTGAGGATGCCGTCCTCGTACCATTTGATCGAGACCGGGTCGTAGGACCAGTTGGAGATGGTTGCCGGAGCCTTGTCCCAGTCCAGCCGTTTGGCCTGGCGAGACCAGAAACCGTCCGGGTCGTTCAGGCTTTCCTGATAGAGTCGGTCATAGTCCGCTGCCGTGCAATGGGTCGGATCGTTGCTGCGCGGCGATACCACCATTGCACCCGGATCGTTTTTTGCCGCAGCCTCTGTCATGTTGTGCCTTTCCTATTTCATTGTCCGGCGGGCGCATGGGCCGACCGCAAATCTTGTCCCTGTCTTTATCGGACTTTGCTCATGTTCGGGGGCTGAAATCAAGACCGTCGACATATTCTGTCAGCCATTTTTCATCCGCAAAGCCGCTGTTGATCCATGCCTGTTCGATATCGGCCAATGTCCGCGCGACGATGGGGCCGGGCTTGAGGCCACGCTGGATCAGAGCGCCTCCGGTCAGCGGGAAATCGGGTGGTTGCCAGTCGGCGAGCCGGGCCAACACAGGGACCAGCATTTCATCTTTTGCGTAGAGCAACGCCACGTCACGGGCGGCCTCGACGCTGGTGCGATAGGCAAGGGCGCGAATATCATCGGGTTCTGGTGCCAGGATTCCGCTGTCTGGCCTTCCGTCATCGGTCTGGACCGGCAAACGATCGGCAATCGCCCGTTGCAGCTTCTTCGACAGCTTCAGGCTTTTGGCGATGCGGTTCGCCCCTGCTGGGTCTTTCGGCAACAGAGCGACGAGACGCCGGACCGCGCCAGGCATGATCGTGTGCGCCCGTTCACGGACCACCAGCCGGTCGAGCAGGGCGGACGCCCGCTCGTCCGTCGCGGCGATGATATGGTCAAAAATTCCGGCTTCCAGCATCTTGCCGACGGCAAAGCGCGGATCGTCGGTCGCGAGCAGTTTCAGCAGTTCATCCGCGATCCGCTCGCGGGATAGCTGCTCGAGCTTCGGAGCCGCTTCGGCGCAGGCCTCAAAGGCTTCCGCGTCCAGCTCCTGCAACCCGAAGCGGGCGAGAAAGCGGAAATAGCGCATGATCCGCAGATGATCTTCGGCGATCCGGGCCGAAGCCGAACCGATGAAGCGGACCCGGCGCTGATCGAGATCGTCCAGGCCGCCGAAATAGTCGAATATCTCGAGTGTTTCCGGATCGGCGGACAGCGCGTTGATGGTGAAGTCGCGCCGGGCCGCATCTTCCTGCCAGTCCTCGCTGAATGCCACGGTAGCGCGCCGGCCGTCGGTGGACACATCGCGGCGCAGCGTCGTGATCTCGACGGGGCCGTCGGGCAGCACTGCGGTGACGGTGCCATGGTCGATGCCAGTCGGGATGACCTTGATCGACGCAGCGGTCAGCCGCTCCATTACATCTTCGGGCAGCAGCGGCGTGGCAATATCAACGTCCTTCACCGCGACGCGCAGCAGGCTGTCGCGCACGGCGCCGCCGACAAAGCGTGCCCGGCCTTCGAGTGCTGCGATCAGCGCTGCGAGACCGCGTCTTTCTGTCCAGTCCGCCGACGGTAATTTCATGGTTCCCAGCCCAGCCTCTTGCCCAGATTGTTCAATATCCCGGCGGTAATTCCCCAGATTCGATAATCCTGCCAGTAAATTTCATAATAATGGCGCTTGCGTCCGTTCCATGTGCCTTCATGGACCGTCCGGTTCTTGGGATCGAGCAGGAAATCGAGCGGCGCTTCGAACCAGCTTTCCACTTCGGCCGGATCGGCGACAAAGGGGAGGTCGGGCGGAATCACGCTGAGCACTGGCTGGATATTGTAACCGCTGCCCGACTGGAAGGTATCGGTCATGCCGATGATATCGACCTGATTGCGGTCGAGCGCGACTTCCTCGTGCGCCTCGCGCAGCGCTGCGTCGATCGGATCCTTGTCGCCCGGATCGATCTTGCCGCCCGGAAAGGCAACCTGGCCGGGATGGTTGCGCATATGATTCGGCCGCTGGACAAAGATGATGCCGGGATCGGGACGGTCGGTCACCGCGATCAGCACCGCAGCATCGCGGAGGATCTTGAGGTCGTCGATATGGTCGCGCTCATTGTAGAGTAGGTGGTCAAGGTCATTTTCATGTCCCCTTACCAAGGCTCTTTCCAGTCGGTCGCGCAGGGTCATCAATCGGTTGCCATGGGAAAAAATATACCGTCCGACCAGATGCCGAGCGGATCGGCTGCCTCATCCAGCACCAGTTCGGCGAGCTGATAATAGACCGGTCGCGCCAGAACCGCTTCCAGACCACGCCGCACCTGCAAATAAGGCTGCGGCTTGTCGGCACCAAATCTCAGCGGATGGTCAGCATTGGCGACGACCAGATGGTCGGTATTGAGCCGGAATGCGAGCGAGCGTTCGGCGCCACTGCCTTCGGTTTCGAGCTCCACCGCGACGAACGGCGCGTCTTCGACGATGATGCTCAGCTTCTGATAAGGCGTCACAAGCGCGTAGCTGTCGTCCGCTTCCCGCCGCAAGATGCTGGAAAAGGCGCGAACCATCGACGGACGCCGGATCGGATCGCCCTGATGATACCAAGTCCCGTCCGCCGCGATCCGCATTTCGCTGTCGCCGCTTTCCTGTGGGTCCCACTGGTCGACCGGCGGCAGTTTCTCGGCGGCAGCCAGTTCGGCGATCTCGGCGATGGACAGCGAGGCCAGTTCGGGTGGGGGCGTATAGGGCATGCAACCGGACTATTGCCCGGCGCCATTCCTGTAAAGCCTTAGACTTGCTATTGTGTCCAGGGACCGAGCTTGCCGGTTTCCGGCAATGGATAGGCGGGGTTGCTGCGGACCAGCAGCCGCGATGGCTCCCATGGTCCCGGCAGCGACCAGCCTGCGGTGCCGTCCGCCGAAAATCCGAAGAACCGCTCATAATATTCCGGGTCGCCGATCATCACCAGCGGCAGTGGATCATCGGGCTGGATTTCCTTGAGCAGGGCGGTCATCATCGCCCGCCCGATACCCTCGCGCTGGAAATCGGGATAGACCGCCACCGGGCCGACCATGATCATCGGATGCTTTTTTCCCTGTTCATCGGTCAGCGCGACGGGCCAGCATTGAATCGAGCCAAGCAGTTCGTGCCTGTCCTGGTCGACGGCTGCCAGCGACAGGCCTTCGAGCATGGTCATGCCTTCGCGCAACTTGTAGGCGGTGCGCTCATGGCGTTCCGGGCCGAAGGCGGAATCAAGCAGGGCTTCGACAAGTTGCGGATCGATTTCCGCGAGTGGAATGATGCTGGTCAAGGCGTTGGTCTCATATTGCAGGAACAGCGCGCGCTACTCCGCTTCGACGCAAAAGTCGAGCCGCATAGGTTGCAATTGCCAGATGGCAGGGCACCGGCTAAAAGATTGATCTGTCAAGGGAGTTTGCGTGTGACCGACCAGAACCAGAAATCCGAACCGTCCGCTGGCAATAGGTCACCAGCCCCGGAGCGGAACGACTCCACCAGACTGGCCTCGCTACGCCGCGACCCGAAGGGCTGGTTGATCGCGCTGCTCGGCATTGGCTCGCTGCTGGCCTACATTATCGCCGCGGCTGGCAGTGGTATCGGGCTGTGGGATCAGCAGGCCGGTCTGGCGGCGGTCCCCTGGATCATTCTGGTCGCGGTGGTGACCTTGCTGCTGGCTATTGTCATGATCGTGCTCAACCGCCGCAAGGGCCGCAAGACACGCTGGCCATTGCTTGGACTGGGCATGGCGACGACGCTCGGCTTCCTGATATATCTGGCCCCCTATGGCAGTGCCTGGCTAACCTTGCCGGCAATCCATGACATCACCACCGACCTCGCCGATCCGCCCCGGTTCACGGCGCTAAGGTTGCGCGACGACAATTGGGACAAGATTCCCGGTGCGGATGATCGCGACATGGCCGGGATGAACCCGCGCCAGCGCTGGGCAACGCTTCATCAGGATGCCTATCCGGACATTCGCTCCGTCCGCATTGACCAGCCGGTAGCCGAGGTCATCGAGAAAGCGAAAAGGCTGGCGGAAGACCGTGGCTGGGATATCGTCGGTTTCGATCCGGCCGCGGGCAATCTTGAGGCCACCGACACCTATTCGCTATTCCGGTTCAAGGCGGATATCGTCATTCGTGCCAAGGCGGCAGAAAATGGCGCAGCGAGCATCATCGACATTCGGTCGGTCAGTCGCTCTGGCGTCCATGATCTGGGAATCAACGCCGAGCGCGTGCGGGATTTCCTGAGCGACCTGTCCGGAACGACAACCACTGCCTCGCGATAGACTCCGGCTGGACTATATCTATTTTGCCGGCGTCAGCTTGAGCAGCCGGCCGTTGTCATCGTCCTCGAGCACGTAGATGGCACCATCCGGTCCCTGTTCGACTTCCCGGATTCGGTTGTCCATCAGGAAACGCTCGGCTTCCTGAGCCTTGTCGCCGTCGAAGCTGACCCGGATAAGGGCTTGGCTAGCGAGGCCGCCGATGAAGGCGCTGCCCTTCCATGCCGGGAACAGATCGCCGGAATAGAAGATTAGGCCGCTTGGCGCGATCGTCGGTACCCAGGCCACTTTGGGTGCCTCGAATTCCGGCCGGGTATCATGATTGGGGATTTTCTTGCCATCATAATGATTGCCTTCCGAAACAATCGGATAGCCGTAATTGGCTCCACGCTGGACGAGATTGAGTTCGTCGCCCGCTTTCGGACCCATTTCCTGGTTCCACAGACGCCCTTCACTGTCGAATGCGAGTCCGAGAATATTGCGGTGGCCCAGCGACCAGATTTCGGGCAGTGCGCCGTCCTTGTCGACAAACGGATTGTCCTTGGGAACGCTGCCGTCGGGATATAGTCTCACGATCTTGCCGAGATTGGCACCCATATCCTGGGCAGGATCGAACTTCTGCCGCTCTCCGGAACCAATGAAGAGATATTCACCGTCGGGGGAAAAGGCGATGCGGTGGGAAAAATGTCCGCGGCCCTCGACCTTGGGCTTCTGCTTCCAGATGATCTGCAAATTTTTCAGGGTCGGCTTCTGACCGTCCAGCTCCAGTCGCGCCCGGCCCACGACGGCACCACGGGTATCTTTCTCGCCGGCTTCGACCCAGCTGAGATAGACCATGTTGCTGCTGGCATAATCGGGTGCGAGAACGATATCGCCGAGGCCGCCCTGACCGCCATAGTCGACCTCGGGCACACCAGCGATTTCGGTTTTCTGTCCCTTGGCATCGACCAGTTGCAGCTTGCCCGCTTTCTCGCTGACCAGCATTCGACCGTCCGGCAGGAAGGTCATCGCCCATGGCTTGTCAAAAGTTGCGATTGCCGTGGTCTCGAATGGTTTCCGGTCAACCGGAGAAATGTCGGACATCGCCTGCTGTGCTGCGGAGACGTTGCCGGTTGCCTGGGCGTCATCGCCATTGGAGCAGGCAACCGTCAGGATGGCGGCCGAAAGTGAAAGTCCGATATTTTTCATAAGTTTTCCGTTATTTATCATCTGATTGATTCCACTCGCCTTTTCAGGAGGATATAAGGGAAGCGAGGCGATTTTCCTAGACGAAAGCGAGGATTTTTCCCGGGGGAATCGCTCTGTTCACCGCTTGCTTACCATTTTTGTCTACAGCCGTCGCATGTTTGAACGAAAATCTGGTGGCGATGATCCGCGCCCCCTTTCTGCGGTCTCTCATGGCGTTGGCGTCGCGGGGCTGATCGGACTGGCGTGCTGGATCCTGATCGCCCGACAATATGGAATGGACGGGCCCTATTCGGCTCTTGCCGCCTGTTTTGCCTGCGGGATACCCATGGTGATCTGGTCGCTGCTGAAGGACAAGGTCCATTTGCGCTCCTCTACCGGAATAGACTGGCACAATCCGAAGCCGCTGAAAGAGACGTTTGACGTCAGCCTGGTGAAGCTGGCTGGCCTGTGGGCGACCTGGGGCCTGATCGGCACCATCTATTGCATCGGTCGCTGGTACTGGACCGGGCAATATCAATTCTCGATGCAGATGATGGAGGCTGCAGCGCCATGGCTGTTCGTTCTGTCCATCCCCTATATCCTGTTCATGGATCGCTTCACCATCGATCCGCGGGACGGTGCCTGGCACTTTGGCCAGTTTCTGACCGGCGGGAAAGGCGACTTCGAGCGCGAGCAAATCTATCACCATCTGCGTGCCTGGGCGGTGAAGGGTTTTTTCCTCGCCTTCATGATCTCGATCGTGCCGGGCGGGTTTGGCGATCTGGTCCGGCTGGATCTGGCGGACCTTACGGGCAATCCGGTGGCGATCGCCGGCTGGCTGATCACGGCGATGTTCGTGATCGATGTCCAGTTTGCAACGGTCGGCTATCTGCTGACGATGAAGCCGCTTGATTCGCATATCCGCACCGCCAATCCCTATCTGGCCGGCTGGGTCGCGGCGCTGATGTGCTATCCGCCGTTCATATTGATGGGCGACAACGGACCGCTCAATTATCATGTCAATATCGCAGACTGGGCCCACTGGTTCGAGGGACACCAGACGATCCTGTGGATCTGGGGCGGGCTTCTGGTCATCCTGACCGGCATTTATGCAGCGGCGACCGTAGCCTTTGGTCTTCGCTTCTCGAATCTGACGCACCGCGGCATATTGACCCATGGTCCCTATAGCTGGACGAAGCACCCGGCCTATCTGGCCAAGAATACCTATTGGTGGCTGGCCAGCATGCCGTTTCTGGTGACCTCAGGCAGTACCGCCGACTTTGTCCGCAATACGGCGCTGATGGCGGTGGTCAGCGGTGTCTATTTCTGGCGGGCGAAGACCGAGGAAAAACATCTGCTGGGCGACCCTGTCTACAAGGAATATGCCGAGTGGATGGATCGCAACGCGCCGATCCCGCGGCTGATCAACTGGGTCAAGCGGCGCACCGGCTGGTGGAACCCCGACCGTGGCGGCGTGCCGGACATCCAGCCTGCTGAATAAAATTGTCGTTCCCGGCCGGGACCGCTAATCCGGCAATATGACGGTAACAGGAACGGACGGAAAGCCGCGCTGCTTCGGTGGCCAGGCGGGCAAGGAATTCTACGGCGACTATCACGACCGGGAATGGGGCGTGCCGGTGCATGATGACCGGATGCTGTTCGAAAACCTGATCCTCGAAGGCGCCCAGGCCGGACTGAGCTGGGAGACGGTACTGCGCAAACGGGAAGGCTATCGATGCGCGTTCCATCGCTTTGATGTCGAGCGCTGCGCTGCCATGACCGATGAGGAGCTGGAAGCCCTGCGCGCAGAACCGGCGATCATCCGCAACCGGCTCAAGATATATTCCGTCCGCAAAAATGCCGGGGTGTTCCTGGCGATCCAGCAGGAGTTCGGCAGCTTCGATTCCTGGTTATGGAATCATCTCGACGGCCCGCCACCGGTCAACCGCCCGCGGCATCTGTCGGAGATGGCGAGCACGTCCCCGGTCAGCGATGCCATCTCCAAAAAGCTGAAGAAGCGCGGCATGAGCTTCGTCGGCAGCACCATCATCTATGCCTATATGCAAGCGATCGGCATGACTGACGATCATCTTGCCGGATGCTGGAAAGCCTGATCACGTCGAGGGAAAGGGCGCTGGCAGGCAGCTTCGAAAACAGCTATCGCAGCCGGATGTTACCGCCAGCGGCACGGCGAAAAGAGGGCAGTATATGATATTGGAAGTCAGAAAATATATATCGCACCTGCCGGAAAAAATCTGGTTCCGGGCGATGCTGTTCAGCGTCGGCGCGATCTTCGCGGCAGCGGCGGCGGAGTGGATCGGTCCCCTGATCCCCTATAAATCGGACATGGAGCTGGCCAGCGGTTCGGTCGGAGACATTCTGACGATCCTGGCGTCCAGCATGCTGGCGGTCATTGCCTTTTCCGTTTCGATCATGGTCTCCGCCTATGGCTCGGCGACCAGCACTGCGACGCCGCGCACGATTGCCCTGATGCTGGCCGATGACCGTTCGCAAAATGCCTTGTCGACCTTCCTCGGCACCTTTCTGTTCAGCATCGTCGGCATTATTGGCTTGTCCGCCGGCTTCTACGATGACCGGGGCCGGATCATCCTGTTCTTTGCCACGATCACCGTGATTGTTCTCATCACCGGCACGCTGATCAACTGGATCCAGCAACTGTCGACGTTCGGGAGAATGAACGACCTGATCGAGCGGGTGGAGCGAGCCACATCGAAGGCGCTCCGCTGGCACGGCCAGCACCCGTTTTTGCACGCCCTGCCGCCAGTGGAAATTCCGTCGGATGCGGTCGCTGTCTGCTGCGATATTACCAGTGGGGTGGTCACGTCGGTCGACATGGAGCAGCTGGAAGAGACGGCGGAGAAACATGATATCACGGTTCATCTCGTCATTCATCCGGGGAAGCTGATCTATCCGGCCCGGCCTTTGCTCTATCTCTGCGGCGACGAGGCAGAGATGCTGGATACGAAGCGCTTCCAGGATGCGATTCTGGTCGAGCATGACCGCAGCTTTGACCAGGACCCCCGGTTTGGGCTGGTGGTGCTTTCCGAGATCGCCTCGCGGGCCTTGTCGCCCGCCGTGAACGATCCCGGTACGGCGATATCGGTTCTCGACAGCGGCCTGCGCTGTTTTGAGGTTTTCGCCGAGGCCAGCGCGGAACCGGAGGAACACCGGTACAAGAGAGTACATGGCCCCGAGATAGAAACGCGGGATCTGTTCACCGATTTCTTTACCAAGATTGCCCGCGACGGTTCCGGGATGGTGGAAGTGCAGCAGCGCATCCAGCTCTGTCTGCTGGCACTGGCCAAGTCCTGGCCGCAGCTATTCTCCGGCCCGGCGGCTGAGGCGTCCAGTGACGCGCTGGAAAGAGCGCTCGAAACCATCGTCCACAAGTCCGATATCAAGGATCTCAAGGCGCGATCAAAGGAGGTTGTCGCCGCCAGCAAAGAATGACGTGCGTGGCCTCACCATTTGACGGGAACTGACGGGTTCAAGATGATGGGCCAGAAAACGCGATCATCGGCATATACAACTGGCCTCAATCGCGTCTTCTGGCGCAAATCTACGGGTCGAAGGTGAACTTGGACATCGCCCGGAGATTCCAGCCTATAACGCCGCCCAAATTCATTGGTTCCGCCACAGGTAATTTTTTCTCACCGAGTTTGTCGCACGCTCGTCAGTCAGCGGTGAAGGCGGCGATAATATCCTGAATTGCGGCCGGATTTTCCATCTTTGCTAGCGCCGAAATCGCGTCGCGGATGACGAGATCATACTGGGCTACCGACCCTTCCAGCGCGCATGGCGCTGCGCCGACGGACCGTATCAGTCCGGCGGCCTTCTTGTTGTTCCGCAAGATATCGATCCGCAATCGCCGGAATCCCTCGCAATAGCAGTCGAGAAAAATCGTCGTCATCAATATGCGGGCGACACCCTGACCATGATATTGGTCCAGCACGGCGATCGCAAACTCGCCGGCGTCGCCTGTTTCCGTTTCCCGAAAGACATGGGCGGCGGCAATGGCGGGATGGTCCTGGTCGTCCATGTTGATGACGCCCCAGGCCAGGTGATGGGTGCCGTCGACGCTGGCCAGACGCTCGACAACAGACGGAGGCATGGTTTTTGACCCCGAGAAAAAGCGGAGATAGCGGCTCTGGTCCGACATCTGGCTGATCCCGTCCTCGATCCGCTCCATGTCGGAATGGCGGATCCGCCGCAGGCAGATCCTGGTGCCGTTGTCGAGCGTGGCATCAACTGATCGGGCCCGATTCTGAAACGGCCCTGATTCCGCCATCGCAATTCTCCTCGACACACCGCCATCATTGATCGGCGCAAGGGTTTGCGTCTCAAGCGGTAACCTATGTCAGGAAAATAGCATCAATCGCCGCCGGAAGCCAAAGGTATCGCTTCCTTGAACGTGTGGGTGCGGTACGGGAAGGGAATTTCGATGCCGGCATTATCGAGCGCCCGCTTGACGGCCCGGATCACCGCATCGCGGCTCTCATGCATGTCCCGCTGGGTCGAGCCCGCCCACCAGCGGAGCTTGAAATCGACCGAGCTGGAGTTGAATTCGCAGGCAAATATGTCGATCGGCTTCTGTTCATCGGTGGCGTCCAATGCTTCGACCGCCGACCGGATCACGCTGCGCGCTTCCTCGAGATCCGTGTCATAGGAAACGCCGACCACGATTTCGTGCCGCCGCTTGAGATTGTCAGTCAGGATTTCGACCGGATTCTTGAACAGGATTGAGTTGGGAACAATCGTGAGTTCGTTGGACATCCTGCGGATATGCGTTTCCCGGAGCATGATCTGTTCGACCCTGCCTTCAATCCCCTCGCAGGAAATATAGTCGCCGATCCGCATCTTCTCGCGGATCATGATCAATATGCCGGCAAGGAAATTCTCGAAAATGTCCTGGAAGGCGAAGCCGATGGCCACGGTACCGACCCCCAGACCAGCGATCAGGCTGCCGGGTGTCAAGTCAGGCAGCAAAATCGTCAGGGCGATCAGCAGTCCTGTTGTCCAGATCGCGATCCGGACCATTGTATCAACCAGTTCGCGTAGCGATGGCCGCATGGTCGTCTTGGCGGTCAGCCGATCGGCGATCTTCGTGGCAAATTTGGCAATAATCCATGTCAGGATCAGAAAAAGGATGGCGATGGCCAAGCTGGGAAGCAGGCTGACAATCCCCTGCCACATCGATTGCACTTGTGTGATTAATATTTCGAGCGTGTTTAGAGGGGCGCCGGATTTATCAGTCATGCACAACAAACACCGAAAAAATCAATTGGTTGCATATATTATTGTGATAGCGGAAACTTTAACGCTAGCGAAAGGTTAGTCGACCATGTCGAGTATATTCAAGCCGGGACATAATTGCTGGCGCGTCGAGCATGCGAAACGGTCGGCGGTCCTGATCGACGGCGAGAATTATTTCCGGGCCGTGCGCAAATCGCTGGCGCAGGCAAAGCAGCGGATCATGCTGCTCGGCTGGGATTTCGACGAGCGTGTGGAAATGCATGATACGGTCGAAACGCCGGAGGGCCCGTTGCGCGTCGGAGCCTATTTCGACTGGTTGCTGAAGAACAATCCCGAGCTGGAAATCTATCTCCTGCGCTGGGACACCGGCGCGCTGAAATCCTTTCTGCGGTTTAACGGCCTGAAGACCCTGGCCAGATGGTATGTCCATCGCCGGGTCCATTTCAAGCTGGATGCCCATCACCCCATTGGCGGCGCGCACCACCAGAAAGTCATTGTCATCGATCAGGATACGGCATTTTGCAGCGGTATCGACGTCACCAATAATCGATGGGATACCAGGGCGCATGACGAGGAACAGCAGCACCGATTGCAACCGGACGGAAATGATGCCGGACCGTGGCACGACGCAGCCATGGTCGTCCAGGGCGATATTGCCCGCGCCTTGGGAGAATATGCCGAGCAGCATTGGCGCGCTGCCGGGGGCAAGCAACTCAAGCAGGTGACGGCCGAGGCCGATTGCTGGCCGAAGGGCCTCGACGCCGATTTCAGTGATTGTCCGATCGCCATCGCGCGCACGCTGCCAGAGATGGATGACCAGGAAGGCACCCAGGAGATCGAGAATCTCTATCTGGATCTGATCGCCGCCGCGAAAGATTTCATCTACGCGGAGAGTCAGTATTTTGCTTCGGCGCGGATTGCAGCTGCGATTGCCAAGCGTCTGGCTGAAGAATCAGGGCCGGAAATCGTCATCGTCAATCCGGAGACAGCCGAGGGATGGCTCGAATCCGAGATCATGGATTCAGCGCGGGCGCGCCTGTTCCAGGCACTCAAGGCGAAAGACCGCTATGATCGCTTCCGGATTTTTCACCCATTCACGACCGACGGTACGCCGATCTACGTTCATGCCAAAATATTGATTGTCGATGACCAGTATTTGCGCGTTGGATCCTCCAACTTCAACAACCGATCGCTCGGCTTCGATAGCGAATGCGATGTGGCGCTCGACGCGTCCGCGTCGCCGGGCAAGGAGGTAGCGAAGCAGATCGCGCACGCGCGCAACGACTTGCTGGCCGAACATCTTGGGGTGGCGGTGGAAGATGTGTTGGCCGCGATGGACCAGACAGGCTCACTGATCGAGACGATCGGGAAGCTGGGAAAAACGGGGCGTCGGCTTCGTCCCTATGAAACGCCGGACGTGGACGCCGTCGAGGCTTGGCTGGCAGACAACGATATTTTCGATCCGAAGCGGGCCGACGATGTTTTCGCCGGGATCATCCCGCAATAAAGTCGACCCGGACCCGACTATTCCGCAGGACGGATGGCGGGTTCGGGTTCGTTCTTTTCCTGAATTTTCTTGATGATAATCTTGGCGGCGATTGAAATCGCGCCAGCCGCGAGGGTTCTGATGATGAAGCGCACGCTGTTCTCCTGTTTCTGCTGAATGACGTTCACTCTATCAACCGGCGAGAAGCGATTTGGTTGCACGACGGCGACGGTCAGCCGCTGAAGTCCATCGTCCACAGCGCGATTATCAGCGCGATCGCGCCCGTTCCCATCAACCCCGAAATGATCCGCAAATTGAGTTGCTTGACCGGGGTGGCATGGTGGGAGCTCAGCCTGTCCTGGACGGCGCAGCCGTTGCGCTGGGCGACCCAGAAAATAAATATGCCGATGATCATAAACAGGGTCGCGATGGCTTTCGGAACCCAAAACGGCTCGAGCTTGCCAAACAGGGCATTGAAGCCGAGGCCGATCCCGACGGCTGCCAGCCCGGTCCGCATCCATCCGGCAAAGGTCCGCTCATTGGCCATGATGGTCCGGTCCTCCGCCCAGTCGGTGCGATTCTCGGCCAGTTCCGTGCGCTCGTTTGCCAAATCATTGTTGGACGATTTCTCGGACATATTTGTCTCCCCGGAGTGCTGCCTGGTCGGGCGGCCCACCCCTTTTTAGAAGAAAAGCTCCGATACCCAACCTGAAACAGGCGAATATCGGAGCTAGTGTCTGCCAATTAAGGTCAGTCTTTGTGGTTGACCTAGATTGCGCGTGCCGAGCCTCTTGGTCCAACGAAGAACCAGAGCAGCAGGCCAATGACCGGCAGGATCAGGATGATCAGCGACCAGATGATCTTGCCACCGATCGACGAGCCACTGCCCCAGACGCTGAGCAGAGCCCAGATATCGAGAGCCAGGATCAGAAGTCCAATAATTCCATATTCCATGATAAATTCCCTTGTTTAAAAATCGTCAAATTCTGTTTTAGTCAATTGCTTCTTCAAGATGGTCGATCAGCCGACCGTCGGCGCGCAATTCGCCCTGGTAGTTTCGCAGCAAGGCCTTTGCCGAGGGGGCGAGCTCATTTTTTTCGAGCGCCTTTTCAAACTTGTTGCGCAGATGCTCTTCCCCGGTGTCCACGGCACCGATAGCCGCTTCATCATTATCCTGCAGCGCAGCGCTCAGACCCATGAAGACGCGGTGGGCCGACGCCAGAATCGTTCCGTCATTGTCAGACGAGCCGCCAAGGTTCGCAATTTCGTTGCGAACGGCCTCGGCCATCGTCCGGCGCGACGATGCGCGACGGGAAAAGAATTCCTGAAGGGTCGGACGATTAGCGATCTCCGCCGCCTTGTCATAGCCGTGCGTGGAGTCGATCAGCGTCTCCAGAATATCTTGCAAAACATCGATTGATTTGTCGTCTGTCATTTCGTCCTCGTTTCATTTCGTTATGAGAAATTAACATCAAACGCGGTCGTCGGTTCCCAACTATATTTTCGCCTGTCGTTGGAACTATTGTTATAAACTAGCGTATGCGAATATTACCGATTGGAAATTTATGTCTTTACATCGCCGGCTGCTGACCGCCCTGATATGTACTATGGCGGTGTGCCCGCTCGTAGCCACGCCAGGCCTCTCCGGGCAGGCCAATGCGCAGGTGGAACTGGCCGACCCGGCCGGCAAGCCGCAGCCAGCCCCTGAGCCGACCATAGATCCGGTTGCCAATCGCAGCGACGACCAAGCCATCGCGAGCCGTTTGCGCGGCATTTTTCAGGAAATCCAGGGGTTGGAAGAGGTCGATGTGGCGGTAGATGCCGGCGTCGTTCGGCTCTCCGGGTCTGTGGCTGATGATCCGTCAGCCGACCGTGCCAAGGCTATAGCGCAACGGGTTTCGGGCGTGGTTACGGTCGACACCCAGTTCGAACGCGACCTGTCGGTGGGCGGAAATGTCGAGCCCCTCGTCGACAAGCTGGGCGCGAGCATGCAGAGCTTCCTTTCGGCGCTACCGCTTATCGGCATCGCCCTGCTGGTCGCGCTGGCGGTCGGATTGCTGGGCCATTTGATCGCGTCGCTGATGGGATTCTGGAAACGGGTCACACCCAATATCTTTCTGGCCGAACTGATCGCAGGATCGATCCGCGTCGCCTTTGTCTTTATCGGCATCTTCATTGGTCTCGACATTCTCAACGCCACAGCCCTGATTGGCGCGGTTCTCGGCGGCGCGGGCGTGATCGGCCTGGCGGTCGGCTTTGCGCTGCGCGACACGGTCGACAACTATATGTCGAGCATCATGCTCAGCATCCGGCAGCCGTTTCGCGCCAATGACCATGTGCTGATTGGCGAGCAGGAGGGGCGCGTTGTCCGGCTGACCTCCCGCGCAACGATTCTGATGACCCTGGACGGCAATCATCTGCGCATTCCCAACGCCACCGTCTTCAAGGCCGAAATACTGAACTATTCCCGCAACCCGCAGCGCCGGTTCAGTTTTGAACTGGGCGTGGACGCCGATGATGATCCGGCGTCCGCCATCGAAACCGGGCTCGCCGCGATCAACGGCCAGGACTTTGTCCTTAACGACCCGGCAGCCACCGCCGAAATCAGGGAAGTCGGCGATTCCAACATCCTGATTGCCTTTCACGGCTGGATCGATCAGCGCGAAAGCGATTTCAACAAGGCACGGGGTGCTGCCATCCGCGTGACCAAAAATGCTCTCGAAACGTCGGGCTTTGCCCTCCCTGAGCCGATATATCGCCTGCGCTTCGACAATGTGGTGCCGGAATCGCTTGCCAGTCTCAGTCAGGTGAAGCCAGCCGACCCTTCTGGCAAGAAAAGCCGCAAGGAAGCACCGGACGAGGCTCTCGACGTTTCACCGGAGGATCATGTCGAGAAGCTCGTCGATTCCGAGCGGTCCGACGATGGTTCCTCGGATCTGCTCGACGATCAGCAGCCGGTTGAGTGACACCAAGGCGCGTTAATCTATGTTAGAGCGAGATAGGCCAAAATCGACTATCCGGCTTCCCAGCAAAAGGTCGGGCTGCGAAAACCGCCGCAAAGAGAAAGTCACAAGTGCCCCTCCGAACGATTACCTCCCTCATCTATGTGAGCACAGCCGAGCCGGGCCTTGACCATGATGATCTGCTGGCGATCGAGGATGTCGCACGGCGGATCAACGAGCAGGCGGGAATTACCGGCCTGCTGCTGTTTAACGGGTTCAATTTCCTGCAATGTGTCGAAGGGGAGCGAGCGGTGGTCCAGGACTGTATGCTTCGGATCGACCGGGACGATCGGCATAGCGGCATAACCATTGTCAGTCGCCGGGAGGTTGCCAAACGGCAATTTGCGAATTGGCACATCGCCTATAGAACCGGTCGCTTCCAGAATAATTTGACGAACGAGGAAATGGCCAACCTGTTGGCGCAGGATACGGTGTTCGAGGCAACCCGTACCCTTTTCGAAAGTTTCCTTTCGTTCGGGATCAAGACCCCGGAGGCCTAGGCCTCAGCAGCAAAAAGGGGATGCGGCGCTTAAGCCGATCCCCCTTTTCGCAGGTTAGTGGATTTTTCTCAAAATCAGCTGGCGGTATTGCCGCTCGCAGACGCTTTTCTTGCCCGCTCCAGTTCGGCCGCTTCCTCGCCGTCCAGTGCTTTTGCGGCTTCTTCAGCCTTGCCTTCGACATCGGCGTTCTCGGCGAATTCGTGTTGTGCATCCTGGAATCGGCGCGAGCCTTCCCGGCTTCCTTCGCCTTCCATCTTCAGATTAGATTTTTTCTCTGGACTGTCGGTCATTGCGAACATCTCCGGTGTTGTTATTTTCGGTTCAATTATCCTACGCCCACACCGGCAAGTTGTTCCGGATCAGGAGACATTTCTCTCGATTATTTTCTATGCAACCTTTAGGGCTATCGGGTGTTCTGTCTGCAAGTGATCAACAAACGAGGTATGCTTTGGCAAGCCGAGACGAAAATAAAACGGGTTCATCGAAGAACGGTGAAACCGAGGAACAGTCGAAGGACATGCCAGTGAAAAGCAAGGATGATATGCAACAGAGATTAGGCCTTGGGCTGAAAAATATGTATCTGAATGTTCTGGATGAGCCGTTGCCCGACGATATTCTGGCACTTCTGGACCAGCTGGATGCGGACGACGAGGATGACTCGGATTCCGCCCGGTCAGACGTAGATGAGTAAGCCTCAGGCCCTACCGCCTTCGCAGTTCAAACAGCAATTGACAGAAGCCATTCCGCATTTGCGCGCGTTCGGACGCAGCCTGTCCGGCGATCGCGACGTAGCGGATGATCTGGTGCAGGACACTCTCTTGAAAGCGTGGGCGGCACGTGACCGGTTCATCGCCGGCACCTCCATGCGGGCCTGGACATTCGTGATTTTGCGCAACACTTTTTTCTCGAGCATGCGTCGGAAGAAGTTCACCGCCAATTATGATGAACTGGTGGCTGAGCGGGTATTGTCGGCCCCGGCCCCCCAGCAGGAGCCTCTGCATCTTGCCGATTTGCAACGAGGGCTGATGGAACTGTCCGATGATCAGCGCGAGGCAATCATTCTGGTGGGTGCTGGCGGCTATTCCTACGAGGAAGCAGCAGACATCGCCAATTGCGCCGTCGGAACGATGAAAAGCCGGGTATCGCGCGCGCGCAAGACGCTGGAAAATATTCTGGAGGAGGGGCGGTTTACATCTGCCTCGGAAGGCCATGACCGGCTGACGGCGACGGCGCTGCAAAACATCATTGGAGAAGTCGAAAAAATCTCAACCTGAGAATTTCGGCCTTAACCTGACCGGCGGATTTTCCGCCACCCACAAAATAGCCCGAAAGATTGGCACCGTTCGCGTTTCTCGAACAACATGCGGTTGATTGAGGAGCAGCTTGCCTAGCCTCGCCGGTTAGCCCGCTATGCGCGGGCGACCCAGCGAGGCTGGCAGGCATTCCATGGGTGCGTTCTTATACTATGCCCGTACGTTCTGTTTCGCGGTTGAGAAGAACAAGGCCTGGCTGATCGCGGCCCGGATGGCATTGGGCTGGAATGGCTTGGTTATGAGGAACGTGGGTTCCGGCCGTTCGCCTGTAAGCAGGCGCTCGGGAAATGCAGTGATGAAGATGACCGGCACGGATATTTCCTCGAGAATCTCCTTTACCGCATCGATCCCTGAACTGCCGTCGGCGAGCTGAATATCGGCGAGTACCAGGCTCGGCTTGGCCTTGGCCACCGCTTCGATGGCGCCTTTATGGGTGGTAGCGGTTCCGCAGACATTGTGCCCGAGACCGGAAACGATCTGCTGCAATTCCATCGAGATCAACACCTCGTCCTCAATGATCAGCACGTCGGACCTTATCTCGTTGTCAATTTCCCTGATCGCATCTTCCAGCAAGCCATTGATGGAGTTTTCCCCGACATCGGCAATTTTCGCGACTTCACGGATCGAAAAGCCTTCCAGCGCGGTCAGCAGCAAAACCTGTCTGCTGATTGGCGGAATGGCGTTCAGGTGGCCCTGAGCCGTATTGTCATCGGGGTCGTCGGTGACGCCGACATGGGCACTTTCCCAGATACCGGAAAAAATCCGATAAAGATGCACCCGCACATTGTTGTCGTCTGAGATCGAGTCCGGATCCGCAATTATCGCTTCGAGAGTGGCCTTTACAAAGGCATCGCCGCTTTTCTGGCTGCCCGTCAATGCCCGAGCGTAGCGTCGAAGATAAGGAAGATGAGGTTTCAGACTTTCAGCAAGTGACATATTTTGTATCTCCGTAATTGGCTCGAAACGCGTGAAGGAAAAAAGAGTTCCATAAAATTTGGCGAGCCAGATGATCGTTTAATCGTTGCATTGCAGCATTCGGTCGGAACCAATTGTCCAGTCGGTCGTAGGTTTAGTAGATATCAAATGGAGAAAATAACATGACAGGCAATTATTCGGAAGAAATGGGCGCGGTAAAATCGGATCTGCAAACGTTGAGAGAGGATTTGGCAACCTTGACCAAGTCCGTCAAGGCTGACGCACACGCCAATGCTCTGGAACTGCGGGCCAACGCCAAGACGAAATTCGATGAGGCGCGCGCCAATGCCATGGAAGCAGGAACGAAAGGGCGGAAAAAGGCCCGGACCACGATCAAGGAAAATCCGATCGTGAGCATCGCAGCGACCGCCGGTTTTGGCTTGATTGTTGGTGCCCTGATGGCCCGGCGCTAATTCAGCTGAACCTTGAAACCGAAAAGGGCGGGAGTGTCTACTCCCGCCCTTTTTGATTCCCGGCTTGTCTGGCCATGCCCTCGGCGATTTCCTCGACCTTTCCGCAACCGCTCTCGGTCAGCAACTTTTCTCGCCGCTGTCCCGGTCGAGTTTCGCGCTCACCGGACGATTGCGCAGATCGTTGCCACTTGTCTGGCACCATCATTGTCGTGCCGACATTTTCGGTCATTTCATATAATTCTTCACGATCATCACTATCCATGCAACAAGATCGCGAATTATCCGTTCTTTAGTCGATAGCCTCAGGGCAAAAATTATGGGATCAGGCATGGAAGCGGGCAGTCGGACGACCAGCAGGTCAAATCGCACGCGAGAAATCGACAGACTGGCGACCTTGGACAAGTACGGCGTGCTGGACAAGGCGCCGGAAGACGCCTTCCATCGGGTCACGCGATTGGTAGCAGATATATTCTCTGCGCCGCTGGCATCCATTTCGCTGGTCGACAAGGACCATGAATGGTTCAAATCGACGGTGGGATTTCCGGAATCCCAGGTGGATCGCGATGTCTCGATCTGCGCTCAGGCGATCGAAAGTGGCGAGCCGGTGGTGATCGAAGATGCGTCGCTGGATTCCCGGTTCGATAGCAATCCTCTTGTCAGCGGTGACCCGCTTATCCGCTTCTATGCGGGCGCGCCGTTGATCGCCCCCAATGGCAAGGTTCTCGGGGCGCTCTGGATTGCGGACACGGTCCCGCGGTTTCGCGTCACTGCCAACCAAATGAACCAGCTCAAAAGCATGGCGGATATCGTGATGAGCGAAATGGAATTAAGCCGCGAGATCAGGTTGCGGGAACAGGCACAGAAAAATGCCGCTATCGCGCGGTCCAACCTCGATCTCACGCTGGCCCTTAGCGATATCGCCAGCTTTCGCATCGACCTCGAAACGGGTCTGATCGAATGGGGTGGTGCCTATATGAAAATATGGGGAGACGATGCGGGCGAAGCCGTATCGGAAGTCGAAAGCGCGTTCGAGCGTGTTCATCCGGAGGACCGGGACGCGGTGAGGCTGGCGATGAGCGCGGCGGCCGATGAACTGGAAAAATTTGAAACGCGCTTCCGGATAGTTTTGCCGTCCGGCGAAATCCGGTGGCTGGAGGGATATGGCGACTATCTTGAATCAAACGGTCGGCCCACCCTGACCGGCATCAACAAGGACATAACGCATAGCGTTGACCAGCAGGAGCAGCTCAAGCTGCACACACGCGAACTTCACCATCGTCTGCGCAACCTGTTCGCAACGCTGCAATCGATCATGACGCTGACGAAGAATTCGGCGACATCGATCGATGATTATATAGAGAGGATCCACCACCGCCTGAGTGCGCTCAACCGGGCCCAGCAAATTCTGCTCGACACGAATTTCGTGACCGGATCATTCGCCGCGCTGGTCGAGGATCTTTGCAGGACATATCCGGGCGTCCGCTGGTCCGGGCCCGATATCATCCTGCCGGAGAATGCGATGGTGTCGATTTCGCTGGTGCTCAACGAATTGGCGACCAATGCTGCCAAATATGGCGCGCTGACAACGGACAGCGGACAGGTTGTCATTGACTGGACGCTCGGTTCCGGTGAACAAGGACCCGATATCGTGGAACTGAACTGGACCGAAAGCGGGGGCGGCGGATCGCTGTCTGCGCCATCCGAAGCCGGTTTCGGATCCTCGCTTATTGACCATAGCATCACGCGCAATCTGCGCGGGGAAATTGAGAGGAATTGGGCGGTGGATGGCCTGAAATGTAAGATTACCTTTCCCGCTCCCGACACGCAGGATTACCCATAGTGGCGCAAAAGGCATTGCTGCGGCGAATATCCTTTTACGCCGATCTAGACGATGTTGATCGACAGGTGATCATGCAGATCGAAGGCCGAGAGCAGCATTTCGAGAAAAATACAGAAATTGTCGATGCCGGCCAGGAGCTGGAAAGCGTCCTGATCGTCAAGGAAGGCTGGGCGATCCGCTACAAGACGCTGGAGGATGGCCGGCGTCAGGTGTTGAACGTGCTGCTGCCCGGCGACATGTTCGACCTGCAGGTACTGGTGGCAGCGGAAGCGGACCATTCGGTAAAGACGATAACCAGCCTGAAGGGTCTGTCGGTCCGACCGTCGGAATTCCGCCGCCTGCTGACCGAATCCGGGAAACTGACGCTCGCCTTCTGGTGGATGCAGGTTCAGGAAGAAGCCTTTCTGCGCGAGCAGATCGTCCGCAACGGCAAACAGTCTGCGCGCGAGAGAATCGGGCATTTCCTGCTTGAACTATATCGGCGGGTGCTGATTACGGGAGCGGGCAACGGAGAAGGCTTTCGCGTGCCGCTGACCCAGTCGGTGATCGCCGATGCTCTTGGATTGACCCCGATCCATACCAACCGGGTCCTTCGCCAGTTGGAAAGAGACGGTTTGCTGGAGCGGGATAACGGCTGGATTCTGTTCAAGGACCAGCAGCGCCTTGCCGAGATCAGCCAGTTTGACGCCAGCTATTTTCATCTCGATGCCTTCCGCATGCGGCTGGGCCGCGAATAAATTTGCGGTGCAAGGGAACTCTATCCAGAGGCTGGCGTTGCATATAACGAACCAATAAAGGGAGTTCATAATGAATAAAATTGCGATTGCGGCCGTCCTGACTGCTGGCCTGGCGCTTGCTGGCTGTGAAGCCAATGTGAAGGAAGAAGGCGAAATGCCGTCGGTGGATGTTGATGTATCCGGCGATGCGGGCAAATTGCCTGAGGTTGACGTCGAAACCGCCGACGTCGAAGTCGGATCGGAAGAAGTCACCGTGGACGTTCCTGATGTTGATGTCACGATGCCCTCGGAAAAGTAACTTTTCCGAAATCATGAATGAAAATGGCCAGGCGGATGTCCTGGCCATTTTTTTGTCATGGCCATGTCCGAACGGCAGCTGCGGTGGCCTGACTGATCGTTGACTGGTGGAAAGGTGGCTGGAAAACCCGCCCCCTGGCAAACTGGGGGTATACGATGGGACGAATTTTCCAGCCGGTCTTTGAGGAATGAAGGCAGCACCGGGTCTCGGGCAGACATCCATTCAATCCTAACAACCGTCGCCGGCAAGATTGGTTGCCGAGCCAATGATATTTTTTCGGCATGGGCAGGGACGGCCCCGCGCTTGCCTCGATCCTCCGGCAAAATCGCGGAAAGGGAAGAGCCTGCGATGCAACTATTCGCCGGTTCGCGCGTCGTGAAAGGAAGAAGTAGGACCGATGGAGAATTTATGACCGACATTTTTACCCGCCTCAAACAGGATCATGACCGGCACCGGGAGATGCTGGAACGGGTCGGCGACACCAGCGGCGACAGCAAGGAACGGCGCGAGGCTTTCGAACAGCTGCGGGTCGACGTGTCGGCTCACGCCAATGCCGAGGAACAGTCGCTCTACGCCGAGATGCTTTCGCGGCCGGATTTGCAGGACGAGGGGCGCCACTCGGTGGCCGAGCACAAGGAGGTGGAAGATTATTTCGAGGAACTGGTCGACATGGAATTTTCCAGCACCGGTTGGCTGACCCACTTCAAGACCCTCAGAAAGCGTCTTGAACACCATATGGACGAGGAAGAAAACGAGATTTTCGCAGCGGCCAAAAAAGATCTGAGCGACGAACGCGCGGAAGAGCTGGCGCAGATTTTTGATCAGCGCAAGCCAGCAGAGAAGAAGGAAGTTGCCTGATTCACTGAGCCAGCGGCAGAGGAAAACCGGTGCTGAGTGACTGGCTCGGCACAGGCTGGCCCCAGGTCGCTCTGATCGCGCTTTCGGCAGCGGCAATGTACGTGACCGTGATCGCGCTGACCCGGTTGGCCGGCGTCCGCAGCTTTTCCAAAATGAGCGGATTTGACTTTGCGGTCACGGTCGCAATCGGCTCCGTGCTCGCATCGGTAATCACAAGCAAGAGCCCGCCGGTCGCCAGCGGCATCGCCGCTCTCGTTTGCCTGTTCGCGCTGCAGATCGGGATGGCCATGGTGCGTTGCCGGTTTCCTGGGTTGCAACTGGTTGCTGATAACAAACCGCGGCTGATCATGATCGGCAGCGAAATCCAGCACGACCAGCTTAAAAAAGCGAAAATGACCGAAAGCGACCTGCGGGGAAAGTTGCGCGAGGCGAATGTCTTTCAATTCTCCCAGGTTCTGGCGGTATTTGCTGAAACGACGGGCGACGTCTGCGTTCTCCACACGGATGGAGAGGATCGGGCCATCGACCCGGAACTTCTGAAGGACGTAATCGGCGGCGAACGCTATGCGGCGCGGTTACACCGCTAGGGGGCTCCCTATTTTGTAGCCGCCATGCGGCCTCGCCAGCGAAAGTCCAGCCGGTCTTCTCCGGTCACATCAGCCGCTGCATCATAGCGCCGTTCCAGGATTGTCCCGTTCCCCGCCGCGTCAATGGTCACGATCGTGCTGCAACGGGTTCCGTAAAGCGGATTTTCAATGAAAATGCCGGAGCTAGCGGGTTCCAGCGCTGCGGCCGGACCGGGTACCACGGTCGCTGAGCCCGCATAAGTTCTCCGGCTGGCCAGCGCATCGAATAGCGGGCCGCTATCGTCCGACCCGCTTTGCAGCCACTCCTGCAGCGCCGCATCAAGATGCGCAGCCTTTGGCCATGGGCGGTCGAGCGGTCCGTTGGTCAGTCCATGGACGCCGGGCGCAAGGCACCGGCTGACCGGTTCCGGCTGATTGGCATGCACCATGGCCTGGCCATTGGCGATGGTGACCAGATTGAACGGGTTGAAATCCGCGAACGCTACCGCATCGAGATCGGCATAACGACCCTCGCCGGACAGAAAATCCTTGAGCAGGTCACCGCGTGACGCGCGGTCTGGATCAGGGGCGCCATGGCCCGCGAGATTGGTCACCGCGGCAAAGCGGCGCTGTTCGGAAACGCCCAGCCAGGTTCCCCCGGCCTGAATGTCCCGTCCCGCCAGCAGGTGGGGATGTTCCGGCCAGCGGGCCAGCGGTGCGGCCGGGCGAGCGTGCATCTCGTCCCGATTGCCGATCGCAACCAGTTGCCAGCGGGGATGGGCCTGCCAGGCGAGGGAAATGATGCACATGAGCCGGGCCATAGCAAAAGGGTGCGCCATTGCGAATCAATTGTCCCGGCGTTCTGGTCGATGTCCGGGCATTCGGGGCGCGGTAGTCGCGCCCGACACTGCCGGGGAGGGGGGCATGAGAATGCACTCTCCGTTGGGTGCAGCTCGTTCAGGACAGGAGGCTTGGCTCGACCAAAGGCGGGCCACATGCCGGCTAAGCCAATGGCATTGAACTGTTCTGTGAAATCATACCCGGGTTACTGAAGCTGAAATCGGGACGAGGGGCCCGTCAGGCCATCCAGCTTGAAGATTTCAATGATGGTGACCCCTACGGGAATCGAACCCGTGTTTCAGCCGTGAAAGGGCCGCGTCCTAACCGCTAGACGAAGGGGCCATACCAATTGCTGGTCAGCGAGCCACGGCCATTAGGGGGGCGGCTGGCTTTGGTCAACCCTCTTTTCGCCCGAACTTCGGAGCTATTTGCTGGCGCTGTGGCAGACCGCCTGCAGCTTGTTGCCTTCCGGGTCACGGACATAGGCGCCATAATAATTGCGATGACAATGCGGGCGCAGTCCGGGCGCGCCTTCGTCGCTCCCGCCATGTGCCAATGCGGCGGCGTAAAAGGCATCGACGGCGGCCCGCGAGGGCGCGAGAAAGGCTGCATGATTGCCGTTTCCGGCGCTGGCCGGCTGGCCATCAAAGGCGGGACCTATGAACAATTTCGGACCGGTTGCAGTGCCATAGGCTTTGCCGGTTTCGCGGCGCAGGAACGGTTCGATATCCAGCGCCTCCATGATCGCATCGTAAAACGGTTCTGCCGCTGCGAAATCGTTGATTCCCAAAGTGATATGGCTGAACATATTGTCTCCCTCCTCAATCGGCCCAGGCGGCATCTTCCAGATGAATTTCCGCTGCGGGGCGGCTGCCCCAGTCGTCGATCTTGGCGCGACCGGCGATCCACAATTTGCGCCCGCGCGGAGCACTGAGCAGCGCTTGGCCAAGGTCAGTTTCCGCCGCGCGGAAGGCGATGGTCTTGATCGACGCGCCGTCATCTCCGCCGACGATCATCCGGACATGGTCGGTGCCGACAATATCGCATTTGATGATTCGCACCGGGCCGGTGGCGATGCGCGGCGCTGGCCATCCCATGCCATAGGGGCCGGCCCCATCCATCGCCTCGACCATCATCGGATTGACGCCCTTGGGCGACAGCACCGCGTCGAGCAGCAGCGCCTTGCCATCCTGCGCCTTGCCGACCCCGTCGGCGAGCCGGTCATTGAGAAATTCCGAGAAAGCATCGACCTTGTTTGCGGCGATGGTAATGCCAGCGGCCATCGCATGACCGCCGCCGGCGATCAGCAGGCCGCTGTCCTTGGCGGCGATAATCGCGGCCCCGAGATCGATGCCGGAGATCGAGCGGCCCGATCCCTTGCCGACACCCTCTTCATCCACCGCGATGATGATCGCCGGTCGGTTGAGCTTCTCCTTGATACGGCCCGCGACAATACCGATCACACCGGGATGCCAGCCCCTGGCCGAGAGCACGACTACCGCCTGGTTCTGCTGCGAGGCGCACATCGCATCCGCCTCTTCCAGCACATGCGCCTCGATCGCGCGGCGTTCCTGATTGAGATGGTCCAGCTCGGCGGCAATCGTTGCCGCTTCCTCGGGGTCCTGCGAGATCAGCAGGCGCACGCCGAGATCCGACTTCCCGACCCGGCCGCCAGCGTTGATTCTCGGACCAAGGGCAAAGCCAAGGTCGGAGCAGATCGGCGCGCGCTTTAACCGGCTGGCGTCGATCAGCGCCGCCAGGCCGATATTCTGCCGACCGGCCAGCACCTTCAGGCCCTGCGCGACAAAGGCGC
>CAWUKF010000005.1:0-28012 GCA_963922745.1 uncultured Sphingomonadales bacterium | reverse complement strand
ACGATATTTTCCGAGGCAATCAGCTCGATCTGATTCTGCTGCCGGGACAATTCCGCGTTGATCGCACCAGCCACCGCCGGATCGCTCTCGTCGACAGAAAAGTCAAAAAATCCGGTCTGCCTGATATCCTGCATATCTGCGACGTTGCTCATGCGCTTGCTCCTTCGAGTTGTGGTGCGGACAATTTATCGACCCGGCGCTGGTGCCGGTCGCCGCCAAATTCGGTGCTCAGAAATATATCGAGACAGTCTTTCGCGATCTCTATGCCAACGAGACGCGCGCCCATCGCAATGACATTTGCATCGTTATGCTCACGCGACAACCGGGCCGAAAGGCCTTCCGAAACGAGCGCACAACGGCAGGCCGGATGGCGATTGACCGCGATCGAAATGCCGATGCCCGATCCGCAGAGGGCCACTCCCCGGTCCGAGCGACCAGAGGCGACTTCCTCGGCCAGCTTGTAGCCATAATCGGGATAGTCGACACTGCTGGCGTCCATTGGCCCCAGGTCGGTCACCTCGTGGCCTGCCTCCTGCAACCATTGCCCCAGCACAGCCTTCATTTCGAGGGCGGCATGATCGGAGGCTATGGCGACGCGCATGGGCTGTTCCTGTGGTTAGAATCAATGGGCCGCTATTTAGTAGAGACTATCCCGATAGGCCACCAAATATTTGACGCGGCCCGCCAATGGCTTGATGTCTGCGGATCAGCTCGTTCAGCGAGCACAGCTGATCGCGATCGACGGATTTTCCGATCGTGAAAAACGCAGGATCAATGCGTCAGATTTCCATCTGGCTGCCGAGTTCCACGACACGATTGGTCGGCAGTTTGAAAAATTCCATCGCTGTTGCCGCATTGCGGAGCAGCCAGGCAAAGAGTTTCTCCCGCCAGATCATCATTTCCGGCTTTTTTGACGGCAACAAGGTCTGTCGTGACAGGAAGAAGCTGGTGGTATTCATGTCGAACTCCATTCCGCACCCCTTCACCGTTTTCAATGCTTCCGGGACATCGGTTTCCTGCATGAAACCAAAATGGAGAATGAGCCGGTAGAAACCGTCTCCCAGATCCTTGACCTCACAGCGTTTCTTGGGATCGACCGTCGGAACATCCTTGATGTTGACCGTGAGGATCACAACCCGTTCGTGAATGACCTTGTTATGCTTGATATTGTGCAACAATGCCGATGGAACGCCGGCCGAGGACGAAGCCATGAAAATAGCCGTGCCTGACACCCTGGTAGCGCTGTTCGCGGCAGATTTGGTAAAGATTTCGATCGGCATGGCGGACTCGGCCATATTTTTCCGCATGATCTGGCGACCCTTGGCCCATGTCGTGAGGATGATGAAAGCCACGCCTCCAACCGCCAGTGGGAACCACCCGCCGTCCGGAACCTTGGTCAGATTGGCAGCAAAATAGGCACCGTCGACGATGAAGAAAATCGCCAGAAGCGGAACCGCAAACCAGAGTTTCCATTTCCACAGCACGACCATCACGATCGCGAGCAAGCAGGTATCGATAAACATCGCGCCGGTGACCGCGATGCCATAGGCGGACGCGAGGTTGCTCGAACTCTGGAAGGTGAGCACCAGCAGAATCACCGCAATCATGATCGCCCAGTTGACGAACGGAATGTAGATTTGGCCGGCTTCCGAGGCGCTGGTGTGCTTGATTGTCAGTCGTGGAATGAACCCCAGCTGGATCGCCTGATGCGTGACCGAGAACGATCCCGAAATCACCGCCTGGCTAGCGATGAAGGTCGCCATGGTCGCAAGAATAACAAGCGGCAAGCGTAACACTTCCGGTGCCATGATAAAAAACGGGCTCTTGATTGCTTCGGTGGCTCCGGCGGCGTCAAGAGACAAGATCATGGCGCCTTGCCCGAAATAGTTGCACAGCAGGGCCGGCATCACAAAACCGTACCAGGCAACCCGCATCGGCTTGCGACCGAAATGGCCCATATCGGCAAACAGGGCCTCGGATCCAGTGACTGCCAGAACGACAGACCCTAGCGCGAGAAAGGCCTTTACGCCGTCGGTCAGGAAGAACTGCACCGCATACCAGGGATTGAACGCAAACAGGATGCTTGGATGCAGGGCGATCTGGATGATGCCCAGCGTACCGATAACGGCAAAGTAAACGAACATCACGGGTGCGAACAGCGCCCCGATTTTCGCGGTACCGCGGGACTGGAGCAGAAAGAGGAATATCAGCAGGGTAAGCGCAATCGGGATGACTAGATGAGCCAGCCCGGGTTGTACAACCGTCAGCCCCTCGACCGCAGACAGCACCGAGATTGCCGGCGTGATCATGCTGTCGCCGTAGAACAGGGCAGTCGCGAATACGCCAAGCAATATCGCCAGCCAGCCATATTTTGATCGCCGCATCGCTCCGGAAATCAGCGCAACCAGAGCAAGGCTGCCCCCCTGCCCCTTGTTGTCCGCCCGCATCGTGATCGTGACATACTGTATCGTCACTACCAGCGTCATCGACCAAAAGATCAGACTGACCACCCCAAGGACATGGATCCGGTCAAGTTCAAGAGGATGCGCGCCGATAAACGTTTCGCGAAAGGCGTACAGCGGACTCGTGCCGATATCGCCAAACACAATACCGATCGCACCCGCGGCCAGCTTGGCAATCGCAGTGTTGCGCTGGGGCGAGCCATGGGTTTGCACCGCGTGGCCTGACGCTTCCGCCTGTTCGGTTGGTTCTGCAGACATTGGTTGGCCGTAAAGGCATATCCCGTTCAATTTCGACAAAATAGGCGGATTACTGACACTCGTTTCAGCAAGCGCGGGCGCTTAGCACGGGCCCTTAGCAGGTGCAACAAATCGCCGGTCTGTCAACATCAACTCCCTCATAACGCGAGGTTTTTACTGCGCTGAGGGGTTATCCTGCGCCACCGGAAGCGATGGTTGTATCCTCTCGATCGCTGCCAGCCGCGACTCGAGATCGGCCCGCCAAGGCGCGTCCTTGCTGCTGCGCGCCAGCAGTTCTTTCCAGATTTCCCGCGCCTGATCGATCTTGCCTGACTGGGCATAGGCCAAGCCAAGAAAAAACGGCGGTCCGGGATGTTCGGGAGACAGGTCGGCCGCCTTCTGAAATGCGAACTGGGCCGCAGGTGTAACCACGCCGTTGGCATGCACGACCAGCGCATTGCCCAGGCCCACCCAGAGATCGGGATCTTCCGGATGTTCCTTTACCCCGTTGCGCAGATAATTAGCGGCGGCTCCGTGCTTTCCCGCCCGGTTGAGAGAATCCGAAAAGATCAGCCATTCCCGTGCTGTACCGAAGCGCTCGCCCATCTCGTTGCGCGCATCGATCGTGTCTTCGTCGAAACTGTTTGGCTGCTCTGTCGGTACAACCGAGACTCCAGCCATGCCCGGGTGCCCCTGCCAGGCGTAGCCGGCAACGCCAAGCAACAGCGCAGCGGCTGTAATTTCATAGGTTGCGCGGGACAATCTGCCCAGCCTGATCAACGCAGCGGCGCAAATCAGCACGAACAGGAAAAGTATGATCCAGCCCATCATTCACCATCCTTGGTTTTGCGGAATCGTCCGCGCGCGAGCCATAGGGCGGCCAGCAGCAGAAAGATCGGCGCGATCCAGAGCGGCCAGGTCACCGCGGAATTGATCGGTGGATTATAGGAAACCCAGTTCCCGTAGCGCTCGATCAGCCAGCTCCGCACCTCCTCTGGTGTTTCCCCGGCTGCGATCCGCTCTCTTACTTGGCTGCGCATGTCTCCCGCCATCGGCGCGTTGCTGTCGGCGATTGACTGGCTCTGGCATTTCAGACAGCGCAATTCCTCCATCAGGTCACGGGCGGCAGCCTCTTTTCGCGGATCATCAAGTTGCCGGTCGGCATAGGGTGCCGGCGGTAGCCCGGTCTGAGCGATCACCGGCGCGGCAATCGAGAATAGCAGGAGGGACAGGAGCCGTTTCATTCCGCTTCCTTCAGCAGCCCGAGCAGCTTGGGAACATCCTCTTTGCGGATTTCGCCGATATGCTGATAGACAATGATACCATCACCATCGATCACGAACGTCTCCGGCACGCCGGACGAACCGATCGCCAGTTGCACCTTGCTGGTCGTGTCGCTCCCGATCCGGCTGTATGGATTGCCCCATCGGTTGAGGAAATTGGCGACATCTTCCGGAGTATCGCGGCTGGCTATGGCGTTGATCTCGACCCCTGCCTGCTGCAGCGACAGCAATTGCGGCGCTTCGGCAATACAAGGCACGCACCAGCTGGCGAAAATATTGAGCAGTGTCGGCTTGCCCTGCTTCAGATCGGCGCTGCCTAGGGCCGGCCGTTGCTCTATCGCGGCGGGCAAGGCAAAGTCAGGCATGGGCTTGCCGACCATCTTGCTCTCGATGATATTGTCCTTCGGCATCATCAGGCCGACGGCGACCGCAGCGAAAAACATGCTGAACAGCACCAGGGGCAGCCAGAGCAACCAGCGGTTCATAGCATCGCCTCGACAAGTTCCCGCTGCTTGCGCTGCTTGTAGCCTCGCCGCAAGCGCCCTATCATCGCCAGAAAACCGCCCAGTGCGACCAGGATACCCCCCAGCCAGATCAGGGTGACAAACGGCTTCCACCACACCCGCACCTGCCAGCGGCCTGCGCTGTCTCCTTCGCCCAGCACGACATAGAGTTGTCCGTTCCAGCGAGTCAGCAGAGCGGCTTCGCTGGTCTGTGTCTGCGCTGCTGGGAACATCCGGTTCTGCGGCTTGATCTGATGCAGCGTGCCATCGCCATATTGGGCGGTCATCCGGCCTTCAAGCGCGGTCCAGTTCGGTCCGGCTACCGGCTCGATCGCCTGGAACTCCAGTTTCCAGTTGTTGACCGTGATCTCATCGCCCGGCTTGGCCGCGACCAGCCGTTCTTCGGTGAAACTGCTGTCACTCGCCATGCCGACCAGAGCCACCGCTATGCCGAAATGGGCAATGATCATACCGTAGGTATGGACAGGCGTGCGTCGCAAATTACGTTTCCACAGCGGAGCGAAGCTGGCAACCGCGACCCCGGCGGCCAACGCGAGGCCAAGCAACGCGAGAACCGACATGCCGGTAGTGAACAAAGCGAGCGCGAACAGGGCTGCCGCTGAAACCAGTATCGGCACTGAAATGCGATTCAAAAGGGCCTTCGGATTGTCCCGCCGCCAGCGCAGCAAGGGGCCCACCGCCATGACCGCCGCCAGCAATAGCGCCAGCGGGCCGGTTGCGAGATTGAAATAAGGAGGCCCCACGGACAGCTTTTCGCCGCTCACCGCTTCCACTAGCAAGGGATAAAGCGTACCAATGAAGACTAGCGCCAGAATGACCGACAGCAAAAGATTATTCGCAACCAGCGCGCCCTCCCGGCTGACCAGTTCGAACCGCGAGCCTTCTTTTACCGTACCCACACGGAGTGCAAATAACGCCATTGCACCGCCGATATAAAGGGCCAGCAACGCCAGAATGAAGCTGCCCCGCTCGGGATCGACCGCAAAGGCATGCACGCTTGTCAAAATCCCGGACCGGACCAGAAATGTTCCGATCATAGACATCGAGAAAGCGACCACGGCGAGCATCAAGGTCCAGGCACGCAGTCCGTCGCGCGTCGCCAGCACCGTCACCGAATGGAGCAAGGCGGTAGCAGCCAGCCAGGGCATCAGCGACGCATTTTCCACCGGATCCCAGAACCACCAGCCGCCCCAGCCGAGCTCGTAATAAGCCCAGTAACTGCCGGCCGTGATACCAAGCGTCAGAAATATCCACGCACCCAGGACCCACGGCCGCATTGCCTTGGCGAAAGCGGCGCCGACATCGCGGGTAATCATCGCCCCGACGGCGAACGAAAATGCCACGGACAGCCCGACATAACCGAAATAAAGGGTCGGCGGATGGAAAGCCAAACCGGGGTCCTGCAACAGCGGATTGAGTCCCTGCCCCTCCGCCGGAATCGGGAACATCCTCTCGAACGGGTTGGAGGAGATCAGCAGAAAGGCATAAAAGCCAAGACTGATAAACGCTTGTGCCGCCAGCGTCGCCACCAGGGTTTGCTGTTTCAGCGAACGTTCGAACAGCGCGATAAAGGCCCCGGCCAGTCCCATGACCGTGACCCAGAGCAGCATCGACCCTTCATGGTTGCCCCAGGTTCCGGCAAATTTGTAGAGCCACGGCTTTACCGACGCGCTGTTCATGACCACCAGCCGGACCGACAAGTCGGAACGAAGGAACAGCCAGATCAGCAGCAGAAAGGACAGCGTGACAAAAAGGCCCTGCGCCACAGCCACAGGTCGGATCGCAGCGAAATAGTCATTCCGCCCTGCTTTCAGCCCAACCGCGCCCAGCACGAACTGGAGGAGCGCTAGCGAAGCCGCAAGCCACAGCGCAATCAGGCCGGTTTCGGCAATCATTGGACGAGAGTCTCCGTCTTGTGCTTACCCGAGGTCATGTCAATTCCCTCCAGCTCGCGGGGAATGTAATTCTCATCATGCTTGGCGAGCAGCGTGTCGGCGATGAATATTCCATCTGCATTCAGTCGGCCATCGGCGACTACACCCGAACCCTCGACAAACAGGTCAGGAGTAATGCCCGTATAGGTAACCCGTTGCTGCGCTGTACCGTCCTGCACAATGAATTCCACCGTGACACCATCGCCTGATCGCTGGATTGACCCATTCTCGACCATACCCCCGAGCCGGATAGCCTGGCCCGCTTCCGGTTTCCGTTCCGCGATATCGGATGGCGTATAGAAATAGCTCGCCTGATCCTGCAGGGCATAGGCCGCCAGCAGACCGGCTCCGATCAAGGCAACCAGCGCGAGCATTACCAGGGTCAGTCGTTGGTGCTTAGCCTTCATTTTCGCTTGCTCAATTGCTCGGCCTTGCGTTCCGCCTTGCGCATGATCGCAAAACTGTGCCCAATGACCGCTGCCGTGGACATCAGCACGATGACATAGGAGGCTATAACGAAAGGCCAGTGGTTCATTCGGCTGCCATCCTTTTGAGTCTCGCCTCGACCTTGGTCTCCGCCAGGATGCCGCGCATCCGCATCAGCACGATTGCACCGAACAGCAGGCTGAAGCCAGCCACATTCACCAGCAAGGGCCATAGAAAGGCACTATCGATCGAAGAACCGCTGACCGTGATGCTGGCCGGCTGATGCAGGCTGTTCCACCACACCACCGAGCGGTTGATAATCGGGATATTAATCGCACCAACTATGCCGAAAATCGCGGTTACCCTGGAGACACCTCCCTTGTCACTGCTGGCATTGGCCAGTGCGATATAGGCAAGATAGAGAAAGAAAAGGACCAGCACCGAAGTGACCCGACCGTCCCAGACCCACCATGTTCCCCAGGTCGGACGCGCCCAGATCGAGCCGGTGATCAGCCCCAGCGCCGTAAAAACTGCACCGGGCACCGCAACCGCACGGGCGGCCACTGCCGCCAGCGGATGCCGCCAGACAATCTGCATGATGCTGGCAATCGCGATAGCAGTCCAGCCACCCATCGCCAGCCAGACCGTCGGCACATGAATATAGAGAATGCGAACACTGTCCCCCATCAGCCGATCTTCGGGCGCATAGAACAAGCCGTAGAGGGATCCGACAATCACCAGCAGCACACCGGAAACCAGAAACCAAAAGGTAAGCGGCTTGGTCAGCGCCAGGAAACGGGTGGGGTTTGCATAAGCGTGCATGGATTGAGCGGTGATTGCCTCGAGCTATATCGCGTCCGGTGTCATTCCGGCAATCCGATGGCAGAAGCTTGGCCCAGCGACAAGTGTTTTTGCGATTTTCGGTTTATTGTCGAGCTTCTGAAAAAGGTGGATGGACGACTCTCGGAACAACAAGAACATCTGCCGCCTCAACAATATTTTATTGGATAGCAACCTGGGTCAATTTTCTCGCCCGCTGCAGCGCTGCGGGATAGTCGGATTCGAAAGAAATGTCCGGCTGCCCCTCTGACAAACCGATGCGCGCCAACATCTCTAGTGGCTGGGTCCGGACGCCGGACAATATGATCATGGATCCCGACAATCTGGCCTGTTCGACAAATTCCTCGATCATCATCACCCCGCTGGCATCGAGCATCGGCACCAGCCGCATGCGGAGGATGATGACCTTGGGCGTGCGTCCGATCTTGCGCATGGCATCGAGCAGTTCACCCGCTACACCGAAGAACACCGGCCCGTTGATCCGAAACACTTCGACATCCTTGGGCAAGTCGTCCCGTTGCCCCGGTTCCTCGCCGTCCTGCGCCGCATCCTGGTCCGAAGGCTGACCGTTTTCCAGCCGCACTGTTTCACTCATGCGCGCCATGAACAGCAGCGACGCCAAGGTTACCCCGACTCCGATTGCGACGGTCAAATCCACAAAAATGGTCAGGCCAAAGGTCAGGAGCAATATCGCCCGATCGCCATTGGGCATGCGCAGCAGTGCAACAAAGCGGTCAAATTCGCTCATGCCCCATGCGACCATGAACAATATCGCGGCTAGCGCGGCCATCGGCACATAGGCCATGAAATCACTGGCAAAGAGGATGAACAGCAGCAGGAACAGCGCGTGCATCATCCCGGCCACCGGGGTCTTCCCGCCAGCCTTGATATTGGTCGCGGTGCGCGCGATCGCGCCGGTTGCCGGCAGGCCGCCGAACAAAACCGAACCGAGATTGGCAATGCCCTGGCCAATGAGTTCCTGATTTGAACGGTGGCGCGTACCAGTCATGCCATCGGCGACGACCGCGGAAAGCAGTGCCTCGATACCGGCCAGAAAGGCAATGGTGAAGGCAGAAGGAAGCAGCTCCCCGATTTTTGCCCAGGAAAGGATTGGTAGTGACGGTATCGGCAGACCTGTCGGCATATCAGGGAACCGGACACCAATTGTCTCGACGGGCAGTTTGAGCAGGACAACCATCAGCGATGCCAGCACAATCGCGATCAGAAATCCTGGCCATTTGGGAGCAAATCTTCTGAGCAAGACAATCACGCAAAGCGTGCCCAGTCCAACCCCCAAAGTTGCGCCATGCACAGAAGAGGCTGCTCCGAAATAGGCCTGCCATTTGGGCAGAAATTCAGCAGGAATATTTTCCAGTGAAAGTCCGAGAAAGTCCTTCACCTGACTGGTCGCGATGATCACGGCAATCCCGGCGGTAAAACCGGTCACCACCGGGTGCGGGATGAACTTGATCAACTGCCCGATCTTGAACAGGCCGGCGGTGATCAGGATCAGCCCAGCCATGAAGGTGGCAATCAACAGGCCATCATAGCCATGCTGGGCAATTACGTTGAAGACAACCACGACAAAGGCGCCGGTTGGACCACCGATCTGGACCCGCGAACCGCCAAGCAGGGAGATCAAAAATCCTGCGATAACGGCGGTGACAAGCCCCTTGTCGGGGGATGCACCGCTGGCGATGGCGAGCGCCATGGACAGGGGCAGCGCGACGATGGCAACAGTCAGACCTGCAACAGAATCGGATTTGAACAGGCTGAAATTATAGCCCTCACGCATGGTGGTCAAAAATTTGGGGGTAAGGCTGTACACCGAAACGGCTCGTTATCCGGCATCCGTTTCGGAACTTCTCTGGTCGAACATCATCGAGCCGACCTTCTTGGCAGGCCTGTTGTCGATCGTCTCGCGCAAACGCACGCCGCGCCCGATACCGATACTCGACGCATTTTCGCCAATTAGCTCGATTCCGCTATTTTCCAGCGCAGCGATAATCTTGACCAGCGTATCGATAACGCCGCGCACCTGTCCGTCAGATGCCTCCATCCGCTGGATCGTCGGCAGCGAAAGTCCGGCTCGCTGCGCCAGCTCCCGCTGATCGATTCCGAGCAACGCCCGGGCCGCCCGCATTTGCTGAGACGTGATCACTGCTACATCTCCTATGATATACTAAACATCAAAGTTCAGTATTAACAATTTATTCTAAATCTGTATAGTGGCCATTCGTCTCAAACTATCCATCGCTATCGGCGAACATCGCAAACCGGTAACGGCAATGAATGCCGTCTAACTGTCGGCCAATATGAAACGGAAAAAATGAATGGCCGGATTTGAAACCTTGCTGGACAGGATCATTGATGAAATGCGTATTGATGACGGTGCAAGCGTGAAAACGGAGACAAAATCTTCGCACCTCGCGTTGCCAAAAACCGCGTGGCAGGCCGCCGGCCGGGGCTTGCGGGGCCGATGCCCGAGTTGCAGCGGGGCGAAGATGTTTCCTCGTCTTCTCAAACCCTTTACCCATTGCCCGACCTGCGGTCAGGACTGGACCGCCCAGCAGGCGGACGACTTTCCTGCCTATGTGGCGATCATCCTGACCGGGCATATCATGGCCCCAGTCATCATTTTCATGGTCAGCGAGACCAGTTTCTCCATGTGGACGAATCTCGCCATCATCATTTGCCTGGCACTGATCCTGATCGGTGCATTGTTGCAGCCGGCCAAGGGCGCGATCATCGCCCTGCAATGGTGGATGGGATTGAACGGCTTCGAAAAGCCCGCTCGTCCGGAAGATGCATTATTGCCGGATCATGGGCAAAACTACCCGTAATCAACGGAAATAAAGACCCACCCGGCGAGGGCCGGCAAGGAATTGTCGCCTATCGTCCGATCAGCGCCATCGCCATATTGTCGGCGACATCGGAATGCGGCAGATTCTGTGCCGCGCTCCGAGTCCAAATCTCGGTCAGCCGTTCCGGAATCATCGCGACCCGGCGGTTGACTTCAACGACGTCGCCGTCACCGAGATATTCCAGCCCTACGCTGATGATGCCGCCGGAATTTATCACATAATCCGGGGCAAACAGGATGTTGCGGTCAAAGATACGCTGGCCATCCTCGGGAGTCGCCAGCTGATTATTGGCACCACCTGCGACGATCGGCACATTGAGATGGGCGATGGAAACCTTGTCGAGTATCGCGCCCAAGGCATTTGGACTGAATACATCCGCTTCGATCCGCATGACTTCATCCAGACCGACCACCGTCGCACCAATCTCCTCGGCAAGAGCTGCTGCGTGGTCCTTGTTGATATCGGCGATGCTCAACCTGGCGCCATCCTTGGCGAGCAGTCGGGCGAGACCGCCACCAACGCTACCTACACCCTGAATCGCGACATGAACGCCATCCATCGAGTCGCGCCCCAGCTTGTGTGCCACCGCAGCTTTCACGCCGAGATACACGCCCATCGCCGTGAACGGCCCCGGATCTCCGCCGGCCTCGCCGCTTTTGCTGACCGGCAGACCCGAGACATATTTGGTTTCCTTGGTCAACGCGACCATGTCCGCTGCGGTTATTCCAACGTCTTCCGCAGTTATATATTTTCCGCCCAGGGATTCGATCATCCGGCCAAATGCAGCAAGCATTTCAGGCGTCTTCGTGCGATTGCGGTCGGCCAGAATAACGGCCTTGCCGCCACCCAGCGGCAGACCGGCCATCGCGTTCTTGAAACTCATACCGCGCGAAAGACGCAGCGCGTCGGTTACCGCGGTTTCACGATTCTCATAATGCCAGAAACGGGTTCCGCCCGCGCCGGGTCCCAGATGTGTGCTGTGCAGCGCGATAATCGCGCAGAGGCCGGTTTCGATATCATGGAAAAAATGGACCGCTTCATGGTCGTCAAAATCCGGCAAATCCCACATCACACTCATGCTGTAATTCCTGGCAAGTTGGAGTAATTAAATATCTCATAGCTGTAATTTAATTACAAATAAAGAGAGACTTTCCGGCACGGCCAAGTGGTGATGGCCTTGTGCTTGGTCAACTGTTCGGGAGAAAAATGGGGCGATCGAGGGGTCTTGAACCCCCGACCTCCGGTACCACAAACCGGCGCTCTAACCAACTGAGCTACGATCGCCACAGGCCGCGCGCTGTAAAGCCGCATTGCGCCGCGGTGCATAGGGACAGCGGGTGGCAATCGTCAAGCATTTAGCGGCGCTAATCCGAATTAAAACGCATCGCCGCGCTGGCGGTGAACCAGACGGGCGGGTTGCCGCGCCGCGTCGATCAGCGCGCGCTCCTCGACCAGCGCACTTTGCATTTCGACCGCCAAGTCTACGCGAAACCAGCGCGTGGTCAGCTTCACTTGGCTTTGCACTTCGGATGAGGCTCCAAGACTGGCTGGATAGGATTGCTCCCAGAAATCATTCAGGCTGGCATATCCCAGTTCCGGTCGCCGTCCGAGAAACTGACGCGCCGGTGTGAGATCAGACGGCAGTGCCCCGAGCATCGCCAACAGAATCGCCTGCTCGGGCCGCAGCGTGTTGATGTTGATCGGCGAGAGATCGGTGGTGGGCAGCGCACAAATCCAGGGAGCCAGACGGACATATATAGCATCTGTGATCCCCTTGATGGTCCGTAATTCGCTGACATCAACGATCAGGGCATTGGCGGTGCGATAGGGATTTTCCTGTTGCAGGTAATATTGGTCTTCTGCGCCCCGGGGCGATGCAACGGTATCGCTGTCGATCCAGTCAGCGACCGATTCCGCAATATCGGCGGCATCACCGTCCATTATACCGAGCATGACCATCAACCGTGAAAATTGCGCCAGTCCTTCCGGTCGAGCGGACAGGACGTTCTCCTGCTGGGTGACAAGACTGTTGATATTGAAGCAATTGCCCCCGTCGGTCATCGTGGCCGCAATAATCCCGCCGGGCACGGGAAACTTCTGTTCCCTGCCATTCCAGCCGCCCGCATTGATCGTCCGGCCGGGAGAGGCGGAAACAATTTGCTCGGCCGACTCCATTCCGATCGACTCCGCAGCTATCAGGTAAGCCTTGGCCTGCGACAGTTCCCGCGCGTTGGACGCGAGCTTGGTCGCACCGGCCAGCCGGTCGATACCATGCGCCGCCAGGATCGCGATCACCGCGACCAGCAGCAGCACGGTTAGCAGCGCTGCCCCGCGTTCCTCCTCGGCCCCCTTTTGCTGGAAGGGGTTCACAGATAGCCCGTCCCGACCAGAAACAGGTGCCGGTAGCGACGCCCTTCCTGCTCAAATTCTATTTCGACGGCGCGCGGCATATCCGCCAGTCGTTCGGTTTCCCATCGACTTGACCACAGCCCGCGCTTGTCACGAAAGCGCACCTCCAGTGACCCAATCTTGGAGATCAGGATTGCCGGCCGATCGATCGAACCGCCATCGGTCATCCGGTAGCGCCAGCGTTCCAGATTGCCATCCGTCAGCCGATATTCGACCCGTTCCAGATTGGACCGGGCTTCACCATTGATATTGCTTTGTCCCCCGCGGGTGAATCGCAGGAATGCAGCATCCGGTCCGCCCGTTTCGCTGGAAAAGGCCGCCTCCCTGCTCCCGGCCTCGTCACGCGATGTCCTCGGCAACGCCTGGCTCAAGTCGGCTTCCATCAACGAAACAAAGCGCTGCATCGATGCCATCTGGCCAAGATTTTCCGCAGTTATCTCGTCGCTATCGACGGCGGTCCGGAGCATGATGACACCGGCGACCGACAGCATCGCGAAAATGAACAGCGCGACCATCATCTCGACCAGAGTGAAGCCATTGCGTTTGCCGCGCATTGTCGCCAATTTTTGCATCGACCTCGCTTATATTCAGATTGTTCGGACCCGCAAAGAGCGGTTGCGATCAACAGGGATTCATTTAACGTGCCACCGGGCAGTTAGGGACCGTTTTGGACGTGCATATGACAGAAGCCAATAATACATCGGCTGACTATCTGGTTGCGCTGGGTAAGGTGCAGCGCTTTCCGCGCAAGGAAATTGAACTTTGCATCGTGAAAAACTTTCTCCAGCCCGTCGAATGCACAAAGCTGATCGAGATGATCGACCAGAAACGGCGGCCTTCAGACATTGCAGACCCCAATGGCGACGACTATTTCCGGACCAGCGAAACATGCGACCTCGATCACTCCGATCCCTTTGTGGCGGAAATTGATGCGAAAATCTGCAATTTCGCGGATATCGATGCGCAATTGGGCGAACCCTTGCAGGGCCAGCGCTATGCCGTCGGCCAGGAGTTCAAGGCACACACGGATTTCTTCGATCCACACGGTCAGGACTTCCAGAAATATTGCTCTGTCTCGGGGCAGCGGAGCTGGACCTTCATGATCTATCTCAACGAGCCCGACGCAGGCGGCGCCACCCGATTCGTCCATTTCAAGAAAAGCTTCACCCCGGAAACCGGAACGATGCTGTGCTGGAACAACCGCAACCGCGACGGGTCGGTCAACGACTGGACGCTGCATCACGGCATGAAAGTCCGCAAGGGGACAAAATATGTGATAACCAAATGGTATCGCGAGAAACCCTGGCCCTGGAACGGATGAACCGATTGCCCCGAACAGAATGAAACTGCTCCAATATCGTCCCGGCCCTGGCATGATGGTCTCGGCCGCCTTCATCGGCCCGGGGACCGTCACCGCCTGCACCCTTGCCGGCGCGAATTTCGGTTTCGCACTGTTATGGGCGCTGGTCTTCGCCACGCTCACCACCATCATTCTGCAGTCTTTTGCCATTCGCATTGCCCTGGTCACCCGACTCGGACTGGCCGAGGCAATGCTGCAGACCATCGCGTCGCCGGTCGTGCGCGCGCTGGCGGCGCTGCTGCTGATTTCCGCACTGGTACTCGGCAATGCCGCCTACGAGGCTGGCAATATGTCCGGCGCTGCCCTCGGACTGGAAGCCATTAACGGCGGCCCGCTGGCGTTCGGAATCGCCCCGGTGATCCTGACCATTGCCCTCTTTGCCTCGGCAATGCTGGTGTTTTCCAAGCCGAAATGGATCGAGAACATCCTGATCCTGCTGGTGCTGCTGATGAGCGCCGCATTCCTCCTGACCTTTCTCCTGATCCGCCCGGACATGACGGCGCTGCTGCGGGGCTTCATTCCGACCGTCCCCGAAGACGGCCTGATGACGGCGATTGCACTGATCGGGACGACGATCGTTCCCTATAACCTGTTTCTTCATGCCGCCAGCGTGCGCGAGCGATGGACTAGCGAGCAACTGCCCGAAGCCCAGCTCGACAACAGCGTTTCCATCGGCATCGGCGGTCTGGTCTCGATGGCGATATTGGCAACTGCCGCAGCCAGCCTGTTTGGTAGTGGCAAGACCATCGAAAATGCGGTGGACATGGCTCAGCAGCTTACGCCACTATTCGGCAGCCTAGCGACCGTAACGCTTGGCGCAGGCCTGTTTGCAGCAGGCCTTACATCCGCCATCACCGCGCCTTTGGCGACCGGTTATATCGTGCAGGAAATTTTCAAGACATCGGGCTCGCGCAGGCCGTTCCAGATCGGAGCGCTGATCGTGATCGCGACCGGCACGTTGGTGTCCCTACTGGGCTATCGCCCCGTCGAGCTCATATTCATCGCCCAAATCGCCAACGGATTGCTGTTGCCGGTCGTCGCCGTTTTCCTGATCCGACTGGCGAACAACAAACAACTGCTGGGGGTCCATGCCAACGGGCTCCGGGCCAATATCCTGGGCGGGTTGATCCTCCTGATTACCAGCGCGCTGGGTTTCCGTTTGATCGCCCGTGCACTAGGGTTCTGGCCATGACAGGGACCATCGATCTCAATGCGGACCTCGGCGAGGATGAAAGCCCGGAAGGAACCGCGAGAGACATCGCGATCATGGATATTGTTTCCAGCTGCAATATCGCCTGCGGGGGGCATGCCGGTTCGCCGGCGTCGATGCGAACGATGCTGTCGGCCGCCAGAAACAGGTCGATCGCACCCGGAGCCCACCCCTCTTATCCTGATCGCGAAGGCTTCGGTCGGCAGTCGATGGACATATCTCTGGAAGAACTGGAAGCATGTTTGGCGATTCAGCTGCAGGATATCCAGGCCATGGCGGAACAGGTTGGCGTGGCGCTGACCCATCTCAAGCCGCATGGTGCCCTCTATAATGATGCCCAGGATGATCCGGCACTGTCCGGCCTGCTGATAGACATGGCTGAGCGGGCCGGCCTCGCGCTGGTCAGCATGCCGGCATCCCTGATCCAGGACAAGGCGATCGCGCGTAACATTCCCTTCATTGCCGAGGCCTTTGTCGACCGGCGATACACCCGCCTCGGCAGACTGGTTCCGCGCAGCCAGGAGGGTGCTGTGATAGCGGATGAAGAAGACAGGATACGCCAGGGCCTTGCTCTCGCAACAGCAACCCCTCTAACCACGCAGGACGGGAGCCCGCTGCAGATCGAGGCTCAGACCCTGTGCCTCCATTCCGACAGCGACGGCGCGCTGGAAACCGCAAAAAAGATGCGTCTCGCACTGGAAAGTGCCGGGATAGCAATATGCTCGGCGGGCCAGTGGCCGACCTGAACCCAACAATCCATATCTGCGATGACTGGATCCATGTTGGGCTGCCCGAGCAGACCATGGTAACAGCGGCGCAAGCCGCGCTGACCGCAAGCGATCAATGGACAGAGATCGTCCCGGGTCTCGACAGCCTCGCCGTGCAGTTTGATCCCGCCCTGATTTCGCCCCGCGATGCGATGCACCTGCTGCGAGATCGGCTCGGCCAAATACCCGATCGACCGAAGGAATCTGACGATGTCACAATAATTCCTGTATGTTATGATGATTACTTCGGACCTGACAGGAAATATGTATCTGAAAAGATTGGTATTGAACCCAATTCATTGCCCTCTTGGCATTCCGGTCAGAGGCACCGTGTGGCGATGCTCGGATTCATGCCGGGCTTTGCCTATCTCGAGAGCAGCGGCGACATCGCGGACGTCGGCCGGCTGGACAATCCCAGGCAATTGGTCAAGGCCGGTTCCATCGGCATGATCGGCCGACAAAGCTGCATCTATTCATTCGACAGCCCCGGCGGTTGGCCGATCATCGGCCGAACCCCGCTGCGCCTCTTCGATGCTGCCAGGGCCCGACCGGCCCTGCTCTCAGCCGGACAAACGGTCCGGTTCGAGCCGATTTCACGCGCCCAGTTCGACGACTGGCACTTGGCGGGAAGCAAATGAACATCGCGGTCGTCAAAGCCGGCCTGCAGACCACCTTGCAGGGTGCTCCCTTCGTGGGCCACCGCCATCTCGGGATGCCCGCTGCCGGCGCAGCCGATTGCCTGTCACTGGCTCTGGCAAATATTCTGGTGGGCAAAGCCACCGGTGCGGTCGCCTTGGAAATAACCCTCACCGAATCGACGTTCGAAATGAGCGAATCCTGCCTCGTGGCTGTCGTGGGCGCGGCAGAATATGTGCGGATCAACGATCACGATCATGGGCAACATCGAACGCTGAAACTGAGCGCGGGGGACCGGCTGCAGATTGGCCCCGGCCGTCCGGGATGCCGGACCTATTTGGCGACCTCTGCCGACATCCAGACGCAAAGGCTGTTGGGCGGCGGTTCGACCTATTTGCCGGCCGGTCTCGGGGGGTTTGAGGGCCGGGCGCTTGCCGACGGCGATATCATTTCCTTTTCGCAGGAAATACCGGCTCTGGATCTGGACCGGACTACGCCACCGGAGCTAAGGCCATATTTCGGTGAAGATCATGTTCTCAGGATCACGCCGGGTCCCGAAGCAAAGCCTGATAAAGTGAAAGACTTGAGTTCCGCCCCCTACGCGGTCGGCGCGAGAGCCAACCGGATCGGCATTGCGCTTGAAGGCCCGGTCCTGGGCAAGAGCGCGGCTTCCAACATGCCGAGCGCGGCGGTTTTTCCCGGTACCATCCAATTGCCGCCAAGCGGCCAGCCCTATCTGCTTGGCCCCGACGCACAGACGACCGGCGGCTATCCGCGGATCGCCCAGGTCATCCGGGCCGACCGCCATCTGATCGGGCAACTGCGACCCGGTTCACGGGTCCAGTTCGTCGCGATCACGCCGGAACGGGCCATGGAAATATACAGGGAAAAGATTTCCCTGCTTCATTCCTGGCTCGGCCAGATCGATTTGTGGTAATCCGTCCGGGCGCTTTAGCAGCCCCGATGCAGATCAGCTCTTTTTGAGCGAAAGACCACCAAAACGCTTGTTGAAGCGCGCCACCTGGCCGCCCTGATCGAGCAGGCGCTGGTTGCCACCGGTCCATGCCGGATGCGATGACGGATCGATGTCCAGTTGCAGCGTGTCGCCTTCCTTGCCCCATGTCGAGCGGGTCTGGTAGGTCGTGCCATCGGTCATCTGAACCGTGATCATGTGATAGTCTGGATGCGTATCGGATTTCATTTTCGGCTCCCAAGCGGGCTGGTTACCGACCAGACCCAAAGCGAATAAATTTAACGGAAGCGGCCCATTAACCGCCCAACCGCAAAAGGGCAAGATTCTTTTGAAAAAGCTCAGGCCGCGGGTGGATCGGCGATCATAGCGGTAAAGCTCGCTTCAGCAGCCAGCTTGTCGCCGATCATCGCCTGCCCGGAAAATTTGCAGACCCGCGCACGTTTCTGTTCAAATTTCACGTTCAGCGACAGCAGACAACCTGGCTCCACCGGATGACGGAATTTTGCGCCGTCGATGGCCATGAAATAGACCAGCTTGCCAGAGCCAACCATGTCGAAGCTTTCCATTGCAAGGACGCCGGCTGCCTGCGCCAGCGCCTCGACAATCATCACGCCTGGCATGATCGGCCGGCCAGGAAAATGTCCCTGGAAAAACCCTTCGTTCATGGTCACGGCCTTGATCGCGCGGATGGACTCATCCTTCACGAGTTCTTCCACCCGGTCCACCAGCAGCATGGGATAGCGGTGCGGCAGCACCGCCATCACCCGGGTTACATCATAGTCGAGAGCTTCGGTCATCGAAGATCAGTTACCGACTGGCTGGCTGAGCGGCCGGTGGCTGCTGAGCCGCCTGGCTGCGGGCGCTTGCCATCAGCAGTTGCTGGATCTGCTGGTGCAGCGATACGGTGTTGCGCTGAGGCTGCCAGTCGGCCGGAGGCGTAATTGCGACTGTCGGCACTCTTTTGTCCAGGGCCGCCGTGATCGCATCGGTGACGTCGGTCTGCGGCGGCGCATAAATGAACGCGTCGGGGCTCAGGATGACGCCGATTTTCTTGTCCGAAACGACCTGCTGCTGCGCATTGGAATATTCCTTGAAAATATTCTCGATCGCGAACATCTGGGCCTTGATTGCCGGGGTCTGCAGCTTCTGGATTTCATTCTCTTCGGTCTCGATGCTTTTCAGAACCGGGCTGTTGGCCTTCACCGCCGCATCGAGCTCCTGCTGGGTCAACTGCTTGTTATTGTCGGTATCGAGCTGCGCCCGCAAGCCGTTGAGCGTCTTGTTGCGTGCGTCGATCTGGTCGAAAGCACCCTGATACTGGGTTCCGATCTGGGAGTAGGCGGTCGAAAAAGCCTTCGTCTTGGCAATTGCAATGGTCGGGTTGGCCGTAGCGATACCGGAAACCTGCGCGGTTGCCACCGAACCGAATGCCAAAGGTGTTGCGGTGACGGCGAGGATGGTGAGTGCTGTTTTGAAAAAACGTTTCATCAGAATTGTGTTCCTACGTTGAAAGTGAAAAGTTTGGTGTCATCACCTGGCTCTTTTAGCAGAGCCTTGGCGATGTCGATCCTGAACGGACCAAATGGCGAATTCCAGTTTACGCCAAAACCCACCGATACCCGGGGGCTGGGAGTGTCCCCGAAGAAGCGTTCGACAAAATTGGTAGCAATCGGATTGGGATTACCATTGGCATCGACCGCATCAAGAGTGAGCGTTGCATTGCCGTCGGCATCCACGGTCAGATATTCCGGCGCAACACCAATGGCATTGCCGTCGCTGTCAAAAATCGTCCGCTGGCGCTGGGTTTGCAAGTCGGTAAGCAGCAGTGGCTGGGTGACCTTGAATACCGCACCGACATCAACAAAAATCGATGGTCTCAGGCCCAACTCGCGTGCACCGGAACCCAGCGGGATTTCCAGCTCGGCGCGCCCCAGATAGTAGGCACGACCGCCAATGGCGTCGTCGGTCTGACGCCCGTTGGTCACTTCCACGATCTCATTGATCGGATTGCCGTTGGCATCCAGCCCCGGAATCGTTGACGAGCGGACCACACGCGGGCCGACACCGCGAATGTCAAAGCCACGGATCTGCGGTTCACCGAGGAAGAAGCGATCGGTCAGCCGGACATCGTCGACGCCATTTGCTGCACTGCCCCGGTTTTCCAGCGAATGGATATATCCGCCTTCGCCGCTGATGGTAAAGATGAAGTCACCCAGGACACGCCAGTGCTTGGATGCATTCAGGCGACCGCGGATATATTTGACGCTGCCGCCCAGACCGGCGAAATCGACGCTGCCGACAATAGACTGGCCGCGCGTCGGGCGGATCCGGTTGTCCCGGTCGTCATAGATCAGCGAAGCCCCGATCGACGATGTCGTCCGTGAACCAATCGCATCGCAAAGGAAACGTCCTGCGACCAGCGGGTCGCAGGCATCGGCGGGACTATTCCCTCTTACGCCGTCACCATTGCTATCCGTGAAGAACAGGGTTGGTTCGAGCGTAACGTCATCCTGGCTGAGGCCGTAACGGAAGGACGCGGACAGATATTCCGTGATCGGAACACCGGCGCGGATCTGGAAGCCCGTGGTCAGCTGTTCGAAGGTGGTTTCGCGGTTGTTGTTGACGAAATTGAAGCTGTTCAGGTCACGACGGAATACATCGGCGCCTACGGCAATATTTCGATCGAAAAGATAGGGTTCGGTAAAGCCGAGCTCGATCGATTGCGAGAAGCTGGAATAGCTGACGCTGGCCCGCAGTTCCTGACCCTTGCCGCGGAAGTTGCGCTGCCGCACGGATGCCTGCAGGATGAAATTCTCGACGCTGGAGAAACCGGCGGAGAGCTGAAGTTCGCCGGTGGCTTTTTCTTCCACATTGGCTTCCAGGATGATCCGGTCGGGCGCGCTCCCCTGTTTCTGCTCGATTTCCAAATCTTCCTGGAAAAAGCCGAGGGATTTAATGCGGTTTGCCGAGCGCTTGACCTGGAAACTGTTGAACGCGTCACCTTCGTTCAGCCGGAACTCACGGCGCACGACCTTGTCCTGCGTCAGGGTGTTGCCGTTGATATCGATCCGTTCAACATAGACGCGGTCACTTTCCGCCACCTGGAACAGGACGTCCATGGTCAGCGTGTCCTTGTTCCGGGTAAATTCCGGACGGATGTCGGCGAAAGCATATCCGAAGAGTCCCGCCGTTTCCGACAGGCGTTCGACCGTATCCTCGACCTGCTTGGCGTTGTAAAAGTCACCCGATTTCATCGGTAACTGCGGAGTCAGGAATTCCGGCGTGAAATCACGAATTTCGCTTTCGACCGAAACGTCGCCGAACTTGTAGCGATCGCCTTCCTCCACCACATAGGTGATGATGAAGTCACGCTTGTCAGGGGTGAGTTCCGCGACAGCCGAGATCACGCGGAAGTCCGCATAGCCTTCGGTCAGATAGAATTGGCGAAGCTTCTGCTGGTCAAAGGCCAGACGGTCCGGATCGTAGGTGTCGCTGGAACTGAAGAAACGGTAGAAGCGCGATTGCTTGGTGACCATTTCACCACGCAGCTTGCCATCGGAAAAGGCCTCGTTGCCGATGATGTTGATCTGCTGAACCTTGGACTTGGGTCCTTCGTTGATTTCGAACACGATATCGACGCGGTTCTGGTCCAGCTGGACCATTTTCGGCTCGACGCTCGCTGCGAAGCGGCCCTTGCGCTTGTAAAGCTCGATGATCCGGGCCACGTCGGCGCGCACTTTCGAGCGGGTGAATATCTGTCGTGGCGCCAGCCGGATTTCCGGATAGATCTTGTCTTCCTTGATCCGCTTGTTGCCTTCGAGCAGGATGCGGTTGATCACCGGGTTCTCGATCACCTCGATGATCACCTCGCCGTCGTTGTTCCGGATGCTGACATCCTTGAACAATTCGGTTTCGAACAGATCTTTCAGCGCCTGGTCAGCCGCTTCCTGGGTATAGGTCTGCCCGATCCGCAATTTCATGTACGACAACACAGTCGTCGGTTCCAGGCGCTGGGCACCCTGGACCACGATTGAGCGAATGGTGTCCTCGGCCGGAGCCACCGGTGCGGCCTCTGCCGCTTCCTGTGCCTGTGCAGAAGCCGCCGTGCCGCCCAGGATCGTGCCGCACATCAACAGGGGCAGAAGTCGCTTTTTATGATTCACAGACAAACTCGCTTTCACACCATAAACCAGAAATAAATTTAAACCGGTACCAAGGCACCAGCTTCGCCAACCCCCTGCCCCAATGCAGCGTGTCAATCAATGGTCAATCAGCCGGAGATAGACCGGAATAGCCCAAATGACGATAAATCGTTGAACGTCACCACCAGCATGAACGCCAAGACCAGCGCAAGACCCGAACGGAAAGCCCATTCCTGCACTTTCGCATTAGCGGGTTTTCTCCGCACTGCCTCAATCGCATAGAACATCAGATGCCCTCCATCGAGCATGGGGATTGGCAGCAGGTTGATGAACCCCAAGTTAATTGAGATTAGTGCGACAAAAAGAATGAAGCTTTCCAGACCCAGCTTGAACTGTTCGCCGGAAACCTGCGCGATTTTCAGCGGGCCGCCGAGTTCCTTGACCGAGCGCTTGCCGGTAATCACCTGGCCCAGCGTGGTCGTGATCTGATCGACGATGCCGATGGTCTTGTCCACTGCAACCACCGGGGCTTCCAGCAGGCCGACCGGACGCCATTCGACCTGGCTGGACGACATGCCGAGCAGACCCAGCCGATATTCGTTGCCGAACCTGTCCGTCAATATCTGGACACCAGTCTTGCCCTGCCTGGCAATGCGCTGACCGTCCCGCTCGTAGACGAGTTCGATATTCTGATCAGGAATCAGCATGATTTTCTCGCGCAGATCGTCAAACAGGTCGATTTTCTCGCCATTGACCGACACCACCCGGTCGCCCGGCTGCATGCCCATCGCCGCTGCGGTGGAATCGGGCGAAATCTGGCTGGCAACCGGCAGCGTGGCGCTGGTGCCATAAGCGATGACGAAGCCCATGATGATCAGTATGGCGAAGATGAAATTGATCGCCGGCCCTGCAAACACGATCGCGGCGCGCTTCCACAGCGATTTCGACTGGAAGGTCTGGTTGCGCTCCTCGGCCGGAAGGCTGAGCCAGTCCGAGCTTTTGCTGCCCGCCGGGTCCATGTCGCCGGCAAACTGGACATAGCCGCCCAGCGGCAACATGCAGACTTTCCAGCGCGTCCCGCGCTTGTCAGTCCATCCGACAATTTCCTTGCCGAAACCGATGGCAAAGGTTTCGGCCTTCACGCCACACCAGCGACCGACCAGATAATGGCCCATTTCGTGCACGAAAACGAGCACGCCAATGACGATCAGAAAGGATAATAAATAGATCAAAATACCGGGGTTATCCGTCAAACCTTCAATTCCTCGACCAGTTGCTCGGTCCGAACGCGCGTTTCCTTGTCTATCGCAAAAATATCCGTCAAACTGCTCGGTTCGGGCGGGCTATAACTATCTAACAGCCGCGTTACAATCTCTGTGATGTCCAGAAACTGAACCGCCCGGCTGAGAAAGGCCGCCACAGCCACTTCGTTGGCGGCATTGAGCATGGCCGGCTTTCCGCCGCCGGCCATAATCGCTGCCCGGGCGATCCCGGTTGCGGGAAAGCGGTCTTCATCCGGCTTTTCAAATTCAAGGCGGCTGATTTCCGCCAGATCGAGAGGCTTGCAGTTCGTTGTCATCCGTTCCGGCCAGGCCAGCGTGCTGGCGATCGGAATCCGCATGTCCGGCGACCCCAGTTGCGCCAATGTCGAACGGTCCTGATATTCCACCATCGAATGGATCACCGACTGCGGATGCACCAGTATTTCGATATTTTCGAGCCCGACCGGGAACAGGTGATGGGCCTCTATCAGTTCCAGCCCCTTGTTCATCATTGTCGCGCTGTCGACCGAGATTTTGGCACCCATGTCCCAATTGGGATGGGCAACCGCCTGCTCCGGTGTGACCGTGGCCATCTGCTCGCGCGTCCATGTGCGAAAGGGACCGCCACTTGCGGTCAGCGTTATCTTGCGGACCTGTTCGATCCGCCCGCCCTGCAGGGCCTGGAAAATGGCATTGTGCTCGGAATCGACGGGCAGCAATGTCGCACCCGCTTTTCGTGCTTCGGCCATCATCAGTGCACCAGCCGAGACCAGTGCTTCCTTGTTGGCCAGCGCCACCGTCTTGCCGCAGCGCAGGGCTTCGAGGGTTGGCGGCAGTCCGGCACAGCCGACGATGGCCGCCATCGTCCAGTCCGCCCCCATGGCTGCCGCTGCATTCAGCGCTTCTGCGCCGCTCGCCACTTCGGTGGATGTCCCGGCGAGCAGACGCTTGAGCTCGTCATAGGCGGAATCCTCCGCCACGACCGCGATTCGCGCAGCACATTCCCTTGCCAACCCGGCGACCTCCGCCGCATTGCCATTGGCAGTCAGCGCGATGACTTCATATTGGTCGGGATGCTGGCGAATGAGGTCCAGCGTAGACTGGCCCACCGATCCCGTCGCCCCGAAAATGGAGACCGACTTGGTCATGACAGGGCTGGCAGACTGTTGGCCAGCATGATCAGGGCCACTACCGGGGCCACCGGAATCAGGCCGTCGAGACGATCCATAACGCCGCCATGCCCGGGGAATATGGTGCCGCTGTCCTTCGCACCGGCCCTGCGCTTCAGCCAGCTTTCGAACAGGTCGCCCATTTGCGCCAGGACCGCCAGCGGAATGCTGATCAGTACGAGATAGAAGGCAAGCCCTCCATAAAGATGCAGCAAATAGCTGACCGCAGCAGTCAGCACGACGCCGCCGATCAGCCCCGCCCAGGTCTTGTTGGGACTATATTTCGGAGCCAGCTTGGGCCCGCCGATTGCGCGACCGGAAAAATAGGCACCGATGTCGGTGGCCCAGACCAGCGCAAGGGTCCAGAGCATGACCAATATGCCATCGTCGATCTCGCGCAGATAGAGGATCGCCAGAGCTGGAAACCCCGCATATAAAACGCCGGCGGCGAGCTTGAGCGATCGATCGAATACCGCAACGAACATCGCGGATCCCAGGATCAGGCCGAGCGCCAGAAAGGACGGGCCTGCAGCCCAGGGAGACATTATCGCCAGCGGCACCGACAAGGCATACATGGAGAGCAAACGATTTGCCTGCCGGCCGGTCAGTCTCGCCCACTCGCTCATGATCCCGAGTGCCATGAGAACCACGAGCAACCAGAGCGCAATGCCGCCGAAATATCCGGCCGTCAGCGCCGCTCCGATCAGCGCCACGCCGACAATGACGCGGGTCTGCAGCTCGCTGGCCTTGCCGGGAACCGGAGCAACGGGTTCAGCCATGATCAGCGACCGCCGAAACGTCGTTCGCGATCGCCGAAGGACTGCAATGCCTTCTCGAGCTCCACCTTGTCGAAGTCGGGCCACAGCGTGTCGGTGAAATACAGCTCGGAATAGGCCGCCTGCCACAGCAGAAAATTGGACAGGCGCAATTCGCCCGACGTCCGGATCAGCAGATCCAGCGGAGGCAGGTCTGCGGTATCCAGCGCGCCGGAAATATGACCGAGATTGATGTCCTGCGGCTCCATTTCCCCTGCCCGCACTCCGGCCGCAATGTGCTGGACCGCCCGGAGCATTTCGTCCTGTGCGCCATAGTTGAGCGCGACCGCCAGCGTCATCCGGCTGTTGCCGGCTGTCCTCTCGATCGCATTGTCGATCATCGCAACGATATCGGCATCCAGCGCCCTGTAATTGCCAATGACTTTCAGGCGGACGCCGTTTTCGACAAATTCGTCAATATCCGACTGTATATATTGCCGCAGCAACCCCATCAGGTCACTGACTTCATCATCCGGCCGATTCCAGTTTTCGGATGAAAAGGCATAGAGCGTCATCACCTCAAGACCGATTTCACCTGCCACCCGAACGATATTGCGAACCGCCTCGACGCCCTTCTTGTGGCCGAGCGCGCGCGGCAGATGCCGGCGCTTTGCCCAGCGTCCGTTGCCGTCCATTATGATCGCAACATGCCGGGCGCCATGGGTCGGATCGGCGATTCCAGCCGTACCCGTGGCCGAATCTTCGGAACCTCTTTTGGACCGGACTAGCTTCACTGGGTCAGGATTTCCTGCTCTTTGGCTTCCGCCAGCTTGTCAGCTTCGGCGATCATCTCGTCGGTCAACTTCTGGACTTCAGTCTCCAGACGCTTCTTGTCGTCCTCGCTGATTTCCTTCTTGCTCTCGTCTGCCTTCAGGTCATCCATGCCATCGCGCCGCACGTTACGGATGGCGATACGGGATTTTTCGGCAAACTGGCCGGTCAGCTTTGCCAGATCCTTGCGACGCTCCTCGGTAAGATCGGGAATCGGCAGCCGGATGTTCGGGCCGTCAACCATCGGGTTGAGCCCGAGGCCGGCGGAACGGATCGCCTTTTCCACAGGCTGGATATTGCCCTTGTCCCAAACCTGTACCGACAGCATGCGCGGTTCGGGCACGGACACGGTGGCGACCTGGTTGAGCGGCATTGAGGAACCGTAGACTTCCACCTTGATCGTATCCAGGAGAGCGATATTCGCCCGTCCGGTCCTGAGGCCGCTGAGGTCGTGCTTGAGCGCTTCCAGCGCGCCCAGCATCCGCTTTTCCAGATCGGCTTTGTCGTATTTTGCCATTGGTCTTCCTCTAAATTGCTATTTGGTTGATCCGACCATGGTGGCGGTTCCACCGCCACCCAATACGGTCGCCAGATTGCCTTGTTCCCGGATCGAAAAGACGACGATCGGGATCTTGTTCTCGCGGCACAGCGCCACCGCACTGGCATCCATCACCTTCAGATTATCGCTCAGTACCTGGTCAAAGCTCAGTTCCTCGTAGCGGATCGCGCTGGCATCAAGTTTCGGATCGGCGTTATAGACACCGTCGACACTCGTTCCCTTGAACAGGGCCTCGCACCCCATTTCTGCTGCGCGCAGGGCGGCAGCCGTATCGGTGGTAAAATAGGGATTGCCGGTGCCCGCGGCAAAAATAACGATGCGCCCCTTTTCCAGATGGCGCACGGCCTTGCGCCGGATATAGGGTTCGCAGACGCTGGCCATCGGAATGGCCGACAGAACCCGCGTATCGCAGCCCATCTGCTCCAGCGCATTCTGCACCGCCAGCGCGTTCATCACGGTGGCCAGCATGCCCATATAATCGGCGCTGGTCCGTTCAAAGCCTTTTGCTGCCGCAGCCAGCCCCCTGAAAATATTGCCGCCGCCAACGACCAGGCAAAGCTCAAATCCTGCTTCTTTTGCAGATTTCACTTCGGTCGCGATACGGTTGACGGTCTCCGGATCGATACCAAATTCGCTCGACCCCATCAGGACTTCACCCGAGAGTTTTAGCAAAATGCGCTTGAACGCCGGTCGTTTCATGCAAATCCCATCCTGCCGGAATCAAAGCCCGGCGCCAAATACAACAATGGCGCAGACCATAGATAGTCCGCGCCATGCTGCCAAGCGTTACCGCCTGAAATATTCAAACTGCTGACCGATTAGCCGGCAACCGCAGCCGCAACTTCCGCTGCAAAATCTTCTTCTTTTTTCTCAATGCCTTCACCAAGCTGGAAGCGGACATATTCGGTCAGCTTGATGTCTGCACCGGCGTCCTTGCCAGCCTGTTCGACGACCTGGGCGACAGGAGTCTTGTTATCCATCACGAAAGTCTGGCTGAGCAGCGCATTTTCCTTGGCAAATTTTGCCATCGCGCCATCGACCATTTTCTCGACGATATTGTCCGGCTTGCCGGACTCTGCCGCTTTTTCGGTAGCGATTGCGCGCTCGCGAGCGAGCATTTCCTGATCGAGACCGTCTGCATTCAGCGCCAGCGGGAAGGCTGCGGCGATATGCATCGCGATCTGCTTGCCCAGCGGCTCCAGAACATCGGCACCAGCGGTGCTTTCCAGAGCGACCAGCACGCCGATCTTGCCCATCGTCGGGGTGACCGCATTATGAATATAGGGAACAACAAGACCCTGCGAAACTTCAACCGTTTTCATTCTGCGGATCGCCTGGTTTTCACCAATTGTCGCAATATTGTTGGTCA
>CAWUKF010000004.1:0-28426 GCA_963922745.1 uncultured Sphingomonadales bacterium | reverse complement strand
CCGGCGTGGCGAGCGGTTTGCTGCCGCTCCGCTCGGGCTGGTCATCGGTTTTGTCTGCCACGGGCGCCGGCGCTTCTTCAGACATTGTCTGAAGAGCAGACTCGACCGGTTTAGACTGTTCTTTTTCTTTAATTTCAATATCTTGTGTGGACGTCACGGCGTCATCTTTGACATTTCCGGTCATTTCGGAATCGCTGTCGGATGCTTCCAATTCTTCCAATTTATCAGGATCGACATCGCCCTCGACCTCGATCTCGACCAGCATCGAGCCGATCGAAATGATGTCACCCTCTTCACCAGCGATCGCGGTGATCTTGCCGGAAACCGGGGCTTCCATCTCGACCGTCGCCTTGTCGGTCATGACATCGGCCAGCTGGTCGTCTTCTGCAACAACATCGCCAATCTTGATATGCCATTTGACGATTTCCGCCTCGGCAATGCCCTCGCCAATGTCAGGCAGATTAAATATATATTTGCTCATGATTTCAAATCCCTGACAATTTTTTCCAGCGCTTCGCCAATCCTTACCGGTCCGGGGAAATAGGCCCATTCCAGACTGTGCGGATAGGGCGTGTCAAATCCGGTCACCCGCTCGATCGGTGCCTCGAGATGGTAGAAGCAGCGCTCCTGCACCAGCGCCGACAGCTCGGCACCAAAGCCGCTGGTCCGCGTCGCTTCGTGCACGATCATGCAGCGACCGGTCTTCTTGACCGACTTTTCAATTGTCTCGATATCGACCGGAACCAGGGTGCGCAAATCAATGACTTCCGCGTTGATCCCATGCTCTTCAACCACCGCCTTGGCGACATGGACCATCGTACCATAGGCCAGCACCGTGACCGCATCGCCTTCCCGCACGATCTTGGCCTTCCCAAGCGGCACGGTATAGTGACCTTCGGGCACTTCAGCCTCCGGAAATTTCGACCAAGGCGCGACCGGATTGTCATAATAGCCCGTGAAAGGCCCGTTATAGATCCGCTTCGGCTCCAGAAAGAGCACCGGGTCATTGTCCTCGATCGACGCGATCAGCAGGCCCTTGGCGTCATAAGGCGTTGACGGAATGACGGTTTTCAGGCCGGAAACATGAGTGAACATCGCTTCGGGTGACTGGCTGTGCGTCTGCCCGCCGAAAATCCCGCCACCGACCGGCGACCGGACGGTCATCGGCGCCGTGAACTCGCCGGCCGAGCGATAGCGCAGCCGCGCCGCTTCCGAAATCAGCTGGTCCATGCCCGGATAGATATAGTCGGCGAACTGGATTTCCGGCACCGGCCGCAACCCGTAGGCGCACATCCCCACCGCCGCACCGATGATCCCGCATTCCGAGATCGGCGTGTCGAAGCAGCGCGTCTTGCCAAATTTTTCCTGAAGGCCCGCGGTCGCGCGAAACACGCCCCCGAAATAACCGACGTCTTCGCCCATGATCACGACATTCTCGTCGCGCTGCATCATCGTCTCGAGGCCATGATTGATGGCCTCTATCATGTTCATGACGGCCATTTGATTTCCCGTTCCTTGTTGGCCTGCGCGGCTTGTTCCTTGAGGTGCCAGGGCATGTCCTCAAACACGTCCTGAAACATCGTTTCGAAAGGCTGGTGCAGACCATGGCCCAATATGCCGTTTTTGGCAGCCTCGCCTACCGCATCCTTGACCGCCTGCAGGCAGTCCGCGTCCAGCTGCTGCTGCTGGTCTGCGCTCCAGATACCGCGCTGAATCAAATGCTTGTTTAGCCGCATGATCGGATCGCCCAGCGGCCATTCCTCACGCTCCTGCGCGCTGCGATAAGCGGTCGGATCATCAGAGGTGCTGTGAGCATCGGCGCGATAGGTAAAATGTTCGATCAGGGTCGGCCCCTGATTGGTCCGCGCCCGTTCTGCCGCCCATTTCGTGGCCGCGTAGACCGCCAGCGGATCATTGCCGTCCACCCGCAGCGCAGCAATACCATATCCGACACCGCGAGCGGCAAAGGTGGTCCGCTCCGCACCGGCGAAACCGGAAAAGGAGGATATCGCCCACTGGTTGTTGACGACATTCATGATCACCGGCGCATTGTAGACAGCGGCAAATGTCATGGCGGCGTGAAAATCGCCCTCGGCGGTCGAACCCTCCCCGCACCATACCGCGGCAATCCGGCTGTCGCCCTTGCTGGCACTCGCCATCGCCCAGCCCACCGCCTGCGGATATTGGGTGGTCAGATTGCCGGAAACGGTGAAGAAATTGAGCTCGCGCGAACTATACATGATCGGCAGCTGCCGCCCTTTGAGCTTGTCCGCCTTGTTTGAGAAGATTTGGTTGACCATCTCGATCATGGGATAACCGCGGACAAACAATATGCCCTGCTGGCGATAGCTGGGAAAGCACATGTCGTCGCCGTGCAACGCCATAGCCGCTGCCACCGACGTCGCTTCTTCGCCCGTGGACTTCATGTAAAAGCTGGTCTTCCCTTGCCGCTGCTGGCGATGCAGGCGGTCATCAAAGGTCCGCAGCTGCACCATCGTGCGAAGCATCTTGAGCAGCGTTTCGTCATCCAGCTTGGGATCCCATGGCCCGACGGCCTTGTCGTCCTCATCCAGCACGCGGATCATGTCATAGACCATGTCCCGCATATCTTTGGGAGAGCTATGTATATCTGGTCGTGCCTGCGCTCCGGCTTTGGGGATGTCGAGAGCGCTGTAATCGACCGTATCACCCGGACGGAATTTCGGTTCGGGTATATGCAGGGTCAGCGGCGGCAAATTTCTTTTGGTTTGTTCGTCAGCCATCAGGCCTCTCCAGCAAGAATCGCGCAATTGTTGCGCTGCAATATTCGTTCAATAGGCTGATACAATATTACAGAATCGAATATAGGTCAATCTCCCTGCCCTTTTACACGATCAAACAGCTACCGGCGCGGAGATATGGGATTGGGGATGATAATCCTGCACGTCGAAATCGCTGATCCTGTAGTCGAATATCGATTCTGCCTTGCGCAAAATCTTGAGTTTGGGAGCCCCGGCCGGGGAGCGAGCAAGCTGTTCTTCCACCAGATCGGCATGATTGAGATAGAGATGAACGTCGCCGCCGTTCCACACCAGCTCACCGGGCTCTAGACCGCATTGCTGTGCTACCATCCGGATCAGCAGGGCTGCCGAAAAGACGTTGAACGCAAAGCCCAAGCCAAGGTCACAGCTTCGCTGGTAGAGCAGGCCTGACAATTTTCCGTTTGAGACATAGAATTGATAGGTCTTGTGGCAGGGTGGCAAGGCCATCTGGTCCAGTTCCGCCACATTCCATCCCGTAAAAATATGACGCCGGGAGCCAGGATTGGTCCGGATACCGTCGATCAGGGCCGCAATCTGGTTGATGCCCTGTTCCTCGCGCCGGAACAGCCCCTCGCCTGCCGGCGTATAGCGCGGCCAGTCGACCCACTGCTTGCCATAAACCGGGCCAAGGTCGCCCCATTGATCCGCAAACGCCTGGTTCTCGATGATCTTCTGTTCGAACGCATCGCGGTCTATGAGATCGCCGGTTTCCCTGCGATATTTGTCGAGCGGCCAGTCGGTCCATATATGCACCTTCTGCTTCACAAGTTCGCGGATATTGGTGTCTCCCGTTAGGAACCAAAGCATTTCCCGTGCCGCGGTTTTCCAGAAGACCCGCTTGGTGGTGAGCAATGGAATCGCATCATCGGCAAGATCAAACCGCATCGTCACACCAAACACGGCGCGTGTACCCACACCGGTGCGGTCGATCCGTTCGTCTCCCTGAGTCCAGATTTGGCGCATCAGGTCGAGATATTGCTGCTCATAATGTTGTCCGGGAATCAAGCGACCAACCTCCAATCAAATACGGGTCGACGCTAGACCTCTCGAGAGATATGCTCAACCGGCCTGTTTCAAAACGGCCGATAATTGCCCCCGGGCTTTAAGGCGCGACCGCCCACCAAAAACTTGAACCGCAACAGCCACTGTCATATAAGCCGCTCACGCCATCCTTTGCGCGTGAAAATGCAAACGGATCGGGAAGTAGCTCAGCCTGGTAGAGTACTGCGTTCGGGACGCAGGGGCCGGAGGTTCGAATCCTCTCTTCCCGACCATTTTCACAAAGAGGCCATGCCCGCTTGTGAGCCTTTCCAAAGCGCAGCCGAACACCCGGCTGCGGTTGCCACTCAGGCGATGGAACAGGGCATGCAGGATCAAGGTGAGACGGGCGCTCCTTGAATACGCGGGCATTCAGCTTCACCAAGCCACCATCATCCGCTTATCGCGCCCGTCATTCGACGTTAACCTTATCTTGAGCATCCCCCTGTAGTGCAACCAGTTATGAGCACGCGCGTCTTAATAGTGGATGATCGACCAACCAACCTGAGAATCTATGCTCAGTTTGTCACGTTGATGGGGGAAAAATATTCCGCCGTCACTTATGCTGATCCCGTGGAAGCTCTGGATTGGCTGCGCGACAACAAAGCCGACCTCATGGTAGTTGACTATCGGATGCCCCAGATGAACGGTGCGGAATTCATCCGGAAGGTCCGGATGATGCCCGGCACGAGCGAGATTCCCGCCATCGTGATCACCGCACATCAGGACCGGGAGTGCCGGCTTACCGCCCTTGATGCGGGCGCAACCGACTTTCTGCAGAGCCCGGTTTCACACGTGGAATTCTGCAGCCGGGCCCTCTCTCTTCTAACTCAGAGCAAAAAAGCCGTGACCTTGCGCAAGCGCGCTTCGGAAGTCGGACGCAAGCATGCGACATTCGACACATCAAGTTCAAGCGAAGGTTCAACGGGCAAAAGCATGCTCGAGCAGATCATCGACACAATTCCGATCATGATCAACGCGACAGACCGGTCGGGCAAGTGCCTCTTTACCAACGCCTATCAATCTGCCCTGTTCGACAAGGATCCGGACGAAATGGTCGGAACCGATTTTGCGGACAATTTCGATCCGGTGCTTGCCGCAAATACGCGCAGACGCGACGCTCTTGTTCTCAAATCCAGCCTTGCCATTCCCCATTATGAAGAAAAAATCACCAGCGACGGCGTCGATCTGATTTTTCATTGCAACAAGTCCCCGCTGCTCAATCACAAAGGTGAGACAATTGGCGTCCTGACAACGGCGGTCGATATTACCGCCCGAAAGTTTGCCGAAGAACATCGTACGCACCTGGCGTTGCACGACATGCTGACGGGACTGCCCAACCGGGTCTTGCTTGCCGAGCATGTCAAGTCGACCATTGAAAATTGCAAAAAGACAAATAGCGAAGCCGCGCTGCTGCTGCTGGACCTGGACCGGTTCAAGATCATCAATGATACCCGCGGCCATCACAGCGGGGATGCGCTCCTGCGCGAGGTGGCCGAACGCATATCCAAGGTCATCGGACCAGATGATTTTGCGGCGCGTATCGGTGGCGACGAATTTGCCGTGATCTTCAGCAAATTCGACAATATTGACTCGATCAATTCCCGTTGCTCCAAAATCTTGAAGGCCATCAACGAGCCCTATGCGATCAGCGGTGTCGGACAGATTATCAGCGCCTCGATCGGCGTGAGCCTGATCCCCAGCGACGGCGACGAGTACGAGGAAGTCCTCCGCATGGCAGACCTGGCCATGTATGATGCCAAGGCCAATGGCCGAAACTGTCACCGGTTCTTCTCGGAGGACATGAACGAAATTGCCCAGGCCGATGCTGCGCTGGAAACCGAATTGCGCGATGCCTTTAACGACAATCAGTTTGCTCTCGAATATCAGCCCATAGTGGACGCCAAATCGCTTGAATATGTCGGGCTTGAAGCGCTCATCCGGTGGGATCACCCCCGTCGGGGGCGCTTGCTGCCGATCCAGTTCATCCGGGTGGCCGACGAAAGCGGGCTGATGGACATTCTCGGCAGCTGGGTCATTGCCGAAGTCTGCCGAGAAATAAAATCCTACTCAGATCGGGGTATTGAACTGCCCCGCGTCGCGATCAACGTCTCGCCAAGACAGTTTCAGAACCAGAATATTTGCGATGAACTGCTGTCCAATATTGAAGCCAACGGCATTGATCCGTCAAAGATCACGATCGAGATTACCGAGGAATTGCTGATCGATAATAATGAAGAGGTCAGAGCAACTCTTCAGCGGATTCGCAGTCATGGCGTCGGCATATCGATCGACGATTTCGGCACCGGCTATTCCTCTCTGCAATATCTCAGAGATCTGCCTGCCAACTGTCTCAAAATTGATCGCACCTTCATTTCGCGTATCGAGCACAGCGCGGCCGATCGAGCAATCATCGGCACTATCGCCCATCTCGCACATTCGCTCGGCATGCGCGTGGTTGCCGAGGGGGTCGAAAACGATGCCCAGCTCGACTTGTTGCGGGTTTCGGGATGCGACGAGATACAAGGTTTCAAGATCGCCCGTCCGCAGCGAGCGGAGGATCTCGGCAAGCTATTTGACAGCCGGAAAGATGACCCGCCCAGCCGTGCTGCGGAAGGGTAACCCGTTGTTTTCCAGACCATCCATCAACCCGGATAGACTAAGCAGTCACCACCGGCATCCGAAGCACGGCATGGACGGTCAGGCCCGCGATCGGGAACATGAGATGATCAAGAACCGGATCATCCTGATCATTCTTGCCTGGTCGTCTTTCGCCATTCTGGATGCCTCGCCGGGGTTGATCATCGGATTCGGCGTTTATTTCTTTGTCAGCATCGTCGTCGCGATTGCCTACCGCCTGCACCCTAGGCCTTCGAATCGCCGGCGGTTCATGGGGCTTTGTATTGATTTCGGCGCGGCAATTTTTCTCTTCCAGATCGGTGGGGAGAACTTTGCAGCCGTATATCCTGCTCTGCTTTGGGTAATTCTCGGCAACGGTTTCCGTTTCGGGGTGAAATGGCTTTATCTCGCTTCAGTCATGGCGGCGATGTCATTTGGGTGGACCATCTATCACGTCGATTATTGGCGCAACAGCCCATCACTATCGATCGGCCTGCTCGTCGGACTGGTTGTAATCCCGGCCTATTGCTCAACGCTGATCACCAAGATCTCGCAAGCCAAGGAAGAAGCGGAAGCAGCAAACAAGGCCAAAAGTCTGTTTCTTGCCAGCATCAGCCATGAATTGCGGACGCCACTCAACGCCATCATCGGATACGGGACCCACCTGCTGGAAATGAAGCTCCCTGAAAAGCAGCACCAAATGGTTGCAACAAGCGTCGCTGCCGGCCGCCATTTGCTGCACCTGATCAACCAGCTGCTCAATTTTGCACATTCGGAATCCCGCGATGCTTTGCCCGAACCAAAGCCTTTCTCTCCCGTCAGCATTCTGTCCGAGGTGCGGGACATCATGCAGATCGCGGCAGGCGAGAAGGGCCTTCAAATCATACTCCAGGCCGAGCCGGGGAGCGAAAAAATCATTTCGGGGCAACTCGACTATATCCGCAATATTCTTCTCAACCTGACCAGCAATGCGGTCAAATTTACGGAAAACGGCTCAATCACGCTAAAATGCGGCTTTGCTTCTGCAAATAATCATCAGCAAATCTGGGTTTCTGTAGCCGACACCGGCCCCGGCATCCCCAAGGAAGCCCAAGATAAAATCTTCGATGTTTTCCAGCAGGCCGATGACACCATTGCCAACGAGTTTGGCGGAACCGGGCTGGGGCTGGCGATTTGCCGCCAGCAGGCGACCCAGATGGGCGGCCATATCGCGGTCGACAGCACCTTAGGCGCTGGCAGCACTTTTACCTTGTTCTTCCCTGCGGAATCTGTCGAGGGGGAAGCATCAGCCGACGACGAAAAGACCGTGCGGATACTGTCCCTGAGTCGAGAAGCCAATGCCCCGGTCATCTGCAATGATGATGACCAGCCCATAGAAATTGATCATCTTCAATGCCTACGGTCTGATGACATTGGCAAGATTCTCGATCAACGCAATCTCGCCCTGTACGATATCGCCTTGCTGGACCAGGACATCGCCGACGATCACGATGATCAATCACCCTTATGGTCGACGTTCCGCAAAGCCAGACTTGCACCAGTATTGCTGGCCGAGGGAAAGCGGAAAAAACTGGCGGATATCCAATTGCGGGCGGCCTTTGCCACCTTGCTGCCATCCGGATCGGACTTCGGCGCGATCCGCAGCGCTGTCCAGATCGGCTGTTCGTTCATTGGCTCCGACGCCAGCCAATCAGCGGCAACACAGGAACATCACAAGCCATCCACAATGGCCATAGCCCGCGTTCTCATCGCCGACGACAACCGGACAAACCAGATGGTGCTGGAGACGATATTATCCAATGCCGGACACGAAGTTACGGTGGTCGCCGATGGGGAGCAAGCGCTTGGGCAGCTCGAACAAGGGACGTTCGACATCGTCTTCCTTGACGTAAACATGCCGGTCATGGGCGGGGTCGAGTGCTGCAAGCTGTGGCGTCAGATAGAAGGGCCACGCAAACATGTTCCAATCATAGGTTTGACCGCCGATTCCACCGCAGACACAGAAAAAAAATGCCTCGATGCCGGCATGGATTTGAGAATTACGAAGCCGATCGAAGCTGCAGAACTGCTAGCCGTCATTGATGCGCAAACATCCGGCCGAACCAACCAAGTATTGCCCGCCGATGCCGATCCGCTTGGCGTGGTCAGCAAAATCGACGCAGGCAGCCGCAAGATGGAACCGCCAGCGGTCGACCCCGCGCAACTGGACTATCTTCTCTCAATTGGCGACGAAGCCTTCGTACAATCAATCATCGACGCCTATCTCGAAGATGCGGACCAGATCCTCATTGCATTTAAAAAGTCGATCGACGACGGATCTGTCGAAGATTTCCGCTTCCATGCGCACGCCTTCAAGAGCGGTGCCGCGAATATCGGCGCAAATCCGATGGTGGAACTCTGCGCAAAGCTCGAAGTGATTAGCGAACCAGACTTTACCGAACGGCGGCACGATTATCTGGCAAGGGTGGAGCGGCAGGTTGGCGAGATCCGTGATTGTCTCCAATCCCTGCCGGCGGCTGTAGGCGGCGACAGACCGGCTGAAAAAGCAGCTATAGTTTAGCCTCCGTCAAACGGCCCGGAGGGACCGCTGAATCCGCCGGTCCTGGGCCAAGGCCAGCCGTTCCATTTTCCGGACATCGGCTTCTTCGAGGTAAAGCGCGGTCTCGGCCCACGTATCGGTGATTTCCAGCAGCTCCTCGAGGCTTACGGGATTGGCAATTTTTCGCGCCTTATAGACTGCCCGTTCCGCATGAAAGCGTCTGCGGTTTTCCTTGGTATAGGCGATAATCGCGGCCTCTCCCTGCCCATCTTCTGCGAGGATATCGACAACGCCCATGTCATATAGCTCGGTTGCAGAGAATAGCTTGCCCTCGAGAATGAACCGTTCCGTATCCTTGCGGCTGAGGCGCTGTCGCAGGAAGCTGTAAGCGCCCATTCCGGGGAACAGATTGAACAGAATTTCGGGCAATCCCATCCGGGTGCTTTTTTCGGCAACCAGAATATCGAAAGCCAGCGCATGCTCAAAACCACCGCCCAGGGCATCCCCTTGCACAAGTGCCATGGTGATGATCGGTGCCCCAAATGCCGTACTGTTTTCATATTGCATGTGGACGCAGGTCCGGGCGTATTTCTTGAGGGCGCCAAGGTCACGACGGCGGATGCAATCGGCAAAATGTTTCAGATCGCCGCCGAGATTGTAGATTCCGGGCGTCCTGGAGCCGCATACGAAATAGCGTAATGGGTCCGAGTGTCCGGAGCCTTCCCGCGCGTAGGTGGAGTGAATCCAGTCTTGCACCTGCTGAATCTCATCGCCCAGCTCGTAAGTATAGCTCGGCCGCGACTTCTGGTTCATGTAGCACCAGAAAATTTCATCGGAGCGATCAAATCGCAATTCGATTTCGCGAAACTGTTTTGAGAATAAATCAGGTTCTGAAGTCAGGGGACCCTGGACAATCATGTCATCGCCCCCGATCGACAAATTTCGATCCAACTCGTTGGCAGCGCGACTTCGAAAGTCCATATGATACTCCATGTTCGGCAATGGTGTTTGGCGCTACCCAGCCTAACAAATTCCAAAGCCTATCATATAAATTTTTATGGCATGCCCCATTTCAATGCAAGTAAAACCGATATGACTGCATAACGTGCTTAATTGATTCAGAAATTTGCTTATCTTTGAGTCGTTTGGACGAAAATACAGAATCCGAACTTGTTAATAGCGGCCAAGTTCTGAAGAATATCAACGTTAACTATGTTTGTGGCTGGTCCCGTGTACAGTTATCTCAACGTCGTTCCGGCCACTATTTTTCAGCCTGCGTCTGACTCCGCACCCGCCGATTGATTAACCAATCCACGAAACGCCCGGACGGCGGACCGCTTGCCCTTGGTCACTTCGAAAACATCCTCGGCGATCGGCATCTCGACCCCATATTTTTTTGCCAGCGCGATTACGGTAGGCGCGCTTTTCACGCCCTCAGCCACCATATGCATCTCTTCGATGATCTCGTCGATCATGCGGCCCTTGCCCAGCTCAACCCCGACATGCCGGTTGCGGCTCAGCGGACTTGTGCAGGTTGCGATCATGTCGCCCATGCCCGTCAGGCCGGCGAATGTTTCCGGCTTGCCACCCATCGCGACGCCGAGGCGGGTGATTTCCGCAAGTCCCCTCGTGATCAATGCGGACCGGGTATTGTCACCCGCGCCCAAACCGTCACCCATGCCGACAGCTATGGCTATGATATTCTTGAGAACACCGCCCAGTTCGCACCCAAGCAGATCGGTATTGGTATAGACGCGAAACAGGCCGGAGTGGAAAAGCTGCTGCAACTGTTTCACGATGATCTCGTCTTCCATCGAGATGACGCTGGCAGCTGCCTGACCCGCCATGATTTCCCGCGCCAGATTGGGACCGGTCAGAACGCCGACCGGATGGCCGGGAAGAACTTCTTCTATGACTTCTGTCATCCGCTTGCTGGTCGCCAGTTCGAGGCCCTTGGTAAGGCTGATGACCGGCACCCATGGACGCAGATGCTGCTTGGCTTCCTCGAGGACGCTTCGAAAATTGTTGGATGGTATTCCCATCACCAGCACGTCGGCCCCTGACACAGCCTCGCCGATTTCTGACGTCGCTGTCAGGGCCTGTGGCAATTTGATGCCCGGCAGATATTTGCTGTTGCAGTGATTTTCATTGATATCGGCGACCGTTTCCGCATCCCGGGCCCAGATTTTGATCGGGGCGTTGCGGGAAACCAGGGATGCAACCGTCGTCCCCCAGGACCCGCCTCCGAGCAATCCGACCTTCAATTCCATATATACCCTCCCGTTGACGGGTCCTCTAGCGGGAGCCGGTCCTCTTCAAAGTGAAGGGGATTTCAATTTTTTGCAAGGAACTCGAGATGTCTTGCTGCCGTTTCCTTGGGTTTTTCGATCATCGGGACATGGCCAACATCCTCAAAGATGATTGATTCGGCGTTGGGGATGCCGTCTTCAAGCACCTTGACGCAACTGACATCGATCAGCTGGTCATGCCGCCCCCAGATGATCAATGTGGGCGTTTTCACCTCGTTCAACTTGTCGTTCAATGGCCTTCCCGTGCCATCTTCCACCAGATTCCAGAAAATCTTGTCGAGCAATTCCCGGTGCGCCGCAAAATCCTCGTAAAAAATCTTCCGGAATTGCCCCGGAATTTTCATCGGTTTGTGGGCAACAAACGCCATCATTCGTTTGACATCGTCCGCACTGTGGATTTCCAGCGGATTTTTGCCCGCCAACGCTTCCCTCTGTAGCTCGCTCTCATTGGCGCCCACCACGCCGGCATTGTTGAACAGGGTCAGCGAGCGCAGACGTTCGGGAAAATCCAGCGCAAAGCGGAGCGCGACAAAACCACCCATGCTGTTGCCGCCAATATGACATTTTTCTATGCCCATTGCGTCCAGAAAATCCCGCACGCGGGAGGCCTGCGTTGCCATGTCATAATCGCGGCCGATATCCCGGACATTGTCCCCGAACCCGGGTAGATCGGGGGCAACAAGACGATATTTGCCCACCATTTCAGGCGCGTACATCGCCCAGTTATCCTTGTCACCGCCAAAGCCATGCAGCAGCACCAGAGGCTCGCCAGACACCGCCCCCCCTTCAAGATAGGGCCATTGCATATCCCCGACGCGGATCGATTTTTCCGTCAGCTCACCCTTTCGCCGCAGGGCGTTGCGCAGGAAACCGTACAGGCTGCGCGGGAAAAAGGCATAGATCGCGATGAGCGCCAGTACCAGGATACCGAGAATGGTCAGGATGATTTGAACTGCTTGCAACTTACGTTCCCTTCGCGGCCAATTGTTGGTCCAGCCAGTCGGTCAAGTCGGTCAGGACCGTGTCTTTCTCCGGCTCATTGAAAATTTCGTGAAACAGTTCCGGATAAATGATCAGCCGCTTGTCGGGGGAGGATATATGGTCGTTCAGGAACTGGGAACCCTCGGCCGCCGCAAGACTGTCCTTTTCGCCGTGCAGAATCAACATGGGCAGTGAAATCTTGCCGGCATTCTGCTGGATCTCGGTCATGTTGGTCAGCATTTCTGCCGCCAGACGGGCACCCATCTTGCCGTTGTAGACCAGCGGGTCGGCCAGATAGTCTGCGACCACCTGCGGATCGCGACTGACGCCGTTGGGATCGAGTTCCAGCACGCCAAGCTTTGGAAAAAAGCGGGACAAAAAGCCGCTAACGGCCTTCAACATTGCAGACGGTTCCTCGGCTGCCTTGATCGCCGGACCGGACAGGACACAGGCGGCTATATTGGTCTGGTCAGAAAGCAGATAGGTAGCGCTGATCAAGCCTCCCATACTATGGCCAACCAGCATCACTGGCAAATCCGGCAAGTCCTCCCGAGCGCAAGCCAGCAACTGGTCCACACCATCGTGAAACACCGAAAAATCAGGAACATAGCCGGGCGTACCGTCCGACTGGCCATGACCCCAATGGTCCAGAGCAAACACCGCATATCCCTTGCCGACACAATGCTCCGCAAAATACTCATAGCGCCCGGCATGTTCGGCATAACCGTGAACAAGCAAAATGATCGCCTTCGGCTGTTGGTCAGGAAGCCATTTTTGCAGATGCAAATGGGCGCCTGCCGCCTTGGAGCCGGCCGGGAGGGTCAATGACCCGCTGTCGCGCTTCAAGCGATCTTCCTTTTCATCGCCATTTCGTGGTCCTTGGCCAGTTCATTTTCATATTCAAACAATATGCGATCCAGAGTCTGGCTGATCTTCGTCTGCGTGCGGACCATTTCGATTTTCGGCCAGGTCGTGCGTTCTCCCAGCTGGATCAGTTCGGCAATATCCTCGACGGGCAGGTTGCTCAAAATCTTCGTCGGCCCCCAGAACATCGTCGGCCGGATGATATTGATGTCTCCCGTATAATCCTGGTTGATCACGGAAAGCGCCATATTGGCCATGCTGTTGAGCCGGGGGAAATAGGACAGCGGTTTCTGCATGATCTCGACATTGGCATTCAGCCAGGCTTTCATGGTGGCGGTCGTTGCATTGCGGATCGACGAAAGCGGGTTGCGGACCTGGCTGAAATCGGTCGCAAAGGGCGTGATCAGCGGGTTGGCCTGACTGACGATATGATGGTTCACGCCGTAAAGCCGGGCAAGCCGCTTCACCGGCAAGTCATGGGTCACAGAGCCGTCCACCCACTTGCGGTTCGGCAGATAAGGCACGCGCTCGCCGCGATGATCCTTGGCCGCGAGTGTCACGGGTGGATAGATACCCGGGACCGCACAGGAAGCAAGAACCGCTTCCCGGATGAATACGTTGGGCGAAGCAATAGCGTTCAGGAGGCGCGATGTCTGGTGCTTTTCAGCCGGCGCTATCGACACGTTGAGATGGCGGCCAGTCAGCTCGTACGCCTCTTGAAACGTAAGATCGGGCAACAAGTCGGTCAGTCGCTGCCGAATTTCATCCGCCCGCATTTGCCGGGGCCCACCCAGCAACCCGCCGCTGCCGTCCTCGTCGCGATCCGAACCGATGACGAGATTCTCGGGCTTGAAAAACGGCGGTATCTCGTCATCTGCGTGGGTGCTGATCAAGGCACCGACGACCGACCCTCCGCTCGAACCAGACATGATATGGGGGAGCAACCCTTGCTCCCATAGCGCCTTCGCAACCCCCACATGAAAGTAGAGATAGGCGCCGGAACCGCTCATCAAAAATGCTGACCGTCCGTAGCAATGCTGTGCCCGGCGGAAGAAATCGAGTTTTTCCTCGAACGGAATATCGGTCACTTTTGAACTGGCAAGATACTCCAGTGAATTGGCAATCGCATCGACATAGTCCTGGATCAGCTGTTTGGTGCCAAATCTGGCTTTCTGATAGAGCCTGGCATGCCCCATGCCATCCATATTCCCGTGGATGCCTTCATTCAGCGCATAAAGTAGTCCGGCATTGTCCTGCGACTTCCAAAGCTTGGACAGTCGTTTCAGGCGGCGGCGGATGGAATGATGGTCGAAATGCTTGCTTTCGTCGGCTTCCTTCCATTTGTCGACTCCGGTCGATTTGTCGTGTGCCTTTGCGGCTTTCGACCATTCGGAATAGCTTTTGGCCTGCGCCATCGCTTTTTCCATCTTCAAAGTCGTGTTGAGAATCATATTCGGTTCACTCTTTCACCAAAAATACAAAAGTTCGCATTCGCCGACCGGGAATGGGTCCCTGCATAAACCATCCGCTCCCTATTTCGCTTTCGGCTTGTTGCCGCCGATCGGTCCGGATCCGGTCGCCCTCGGTTTTTTGGCAACCCGTCGATACATTACCGAACCGTCTGCGGGTGCTGGCGACCTTTTAGGTACCGCTGCCGCCTTCTTGGTCTGGCCTGCGTCAGCACTTGGTTCGGCATCTTTCAGTTCATTAAACGCTCTTTGCAGGCATTCCCGGAAAAACTCAATATCGGGCATCATCTTGCGGTCGGAGATGATGCTGAACGAAATCGTGCCATTGTAGCTGGGCGTCGCAATAAAAAGTCCCATTCCGTGCGCGAGCGGTGCAAGCCCGTATTGATGAGTCAGCTTCGCACCGTTCATGTAAAGCTGGATCTGGGGGCCCGGAACATTGGAAACCATCAGATTGCTCATTTTCGGCGCAAAGCGTTCGTCTGTCAGAATGCGCGCCACGCCCGCCATGGTAACCCCTGGAATATGCTTGGTCAGATCTGTCATGATCCGCGCGCTGAGACCCGACTTCGCCGCCTTGGTTTCGCGGGTCGTCTCCTTGATGGCGTCCAGCCGCTTCACCGGATCGGCAATGTTCGACCAGATGTTAATCGTCATCGCAGAGATATTATTGCCAGGATTGGTTTCGTCGCCTGCGCGGCTGCGCGCGTTGACCGGTGCTACCGCAACGAGGGATTCCTTCGGGAGCTCCTTGTGCTTCAGCAAATAGTGGCGCAACGCGCCGCTGCAGATCGCGAGCACCACATCGTTGATCGTGGCGTCTGCGACTTTGAGACGCATTTTCTTCAGTTCTCCGAGATCAAATGTGATCGCATCGAACATCTTGTGCGGCGTGACCGGACCATTAAAACGGGTCTGCGGCACACCGGTATCGGTCTTCTCCTCGCTCCCGCTCAGACTTTTTTGTGCCGTAGAAAGCAGCGCGGGTGTAAATTTGAGCAACGCCTGCGTCAATTTTACCGGCGAGGTCACAGTGCTGTTCAGCGCCCTGCTTAATATTTCGGAGGCAGTGGGCAGCTTGTTGCCTGCAGACTGGCCTTCCGGCAACGGGATCGCGGGCGTGCCCTTGACGTCCTTGTCCGAGATGGCGGCGAAGAAATGGGCTCCGGACACGCCATCAATGGTACTATGATGGATCCGGGTCATTATGGCGTAGCTGCCCTTGGCATAGCCGGGAATATTGTCGAGCCCCTCGACCACATACATGTCCCAGAGTGGTCGCGTCATATCCAGTGGCTTGCTGTGATGTCGCGCCACGTGGATGCAGAATTGCCGCCAGTCGCCGGGCTCGGGAAGCCGGCTGTGCGAGATATGCGCCTCCAGATCGAAATGCTCGTCTTCGACCCAATAGGGGTGATCGATGTCCAGCGGCAGGCGATAGAGTTTCCGCTTGAACATCGGGGAAACGTCCAAGCGCTTGCGCATGTGGTCGATAATGTCCTTGAATCTTACCTTCCCGCCAGGTGCCGTCGACGGATCATAGATATAGACCGCCATCACATGGGTGAGATTGGTCGCGGACTGAATGTAGAGAAACTGGGCATCCTGCGCGCTCAACTGGCTTATATTGGTCTGCTCGGTCATCCATCATGTCCTTTCGACAACGCTATCATTCAAATATCTTGTCAGCGAGCGCAAGCACTTCCAGTCGCGATTTTTCCATCCGCCGGGAAAGCGCGCGAAACTTGCGCAGCAAAGCCTTCCGCTCGGCAATGGTTTCCAGGGTGGTTTCTCCGGTCAGGCCAAGACCTGCCGCCATTTTGAACCCATTTTCGAACAGGATCTTCCCGATCGAGGCCTCGCTGGTGATCCGACGAAGCAGATAGGCTTGCCGACCCTCCTTGAGCGCGGTTTCGACGCAACTTTTCTTGTCAATCGCATTGCCGGGTTCCAGCCGGGACAGGATTTCGAGAATGACGGTATAGGCTTCCACAAAGGGCAGGAACACCGCATGACCGATCAGCGGCTGGAGCCGGTTGGTCAGGCTGATGAGCTTGACCCCGCCCTCTGCCAGCTTGGCTTCCCAGAGCGGATCGGCGCGCTGCAATTCCGCCTTGAGATTCTCGCGATACTGTTGCTTCTCGGGGTAGAAAAACTCGAACTTGAACAGATCGCGCAGCCGGTCCGTCTCTTCCCAGAACACCTCTGCCGCATTTCGGTCGCTGACCTCCCTCGCCTTCAGGATCGACAGTTCGATGATCGCCTTGTCGAGAAAATGGTGGATGATGGAATTGCGATAATAGCTGGCGATCGGATGCTGGTCGGGCTCGATCGCGTAAACGAGAGTGGAACCCTGATCGTAGCGGACCAGCAGCCCGTTGTTGACGAGCGTTTCGACGACGCGCTGAACGCCTTCCAGATTCTGGTCGGTCAGGTCATCGCTCATCCGGATGCCGCGTTCCCGGGCCCAGTCGACCAGAAAATTTATCACCGCTCGCAGTTCCGCCTCGGTCATCGCCCGCGGGGCCGTGCCGAGCAGGCACAGGCACATCAGCGAGGTCAGCGTCAGCGGAGTTGCCCGATTGGCCTGCACGGCAACCTCGAACGCCATTTTCGACAGGGCCAGCCGGTCGTTCGGATTGGGGGCCTTCTTGACGATCACCGGTTCGCCGAAATCCACATAGACCTTGCCCATCGGCTCACGCAGACTGCGCAAATAGCCGATGAACCAGCTCAGGGATTCGGGTTTCTTGATCCGGCCGGTCTGTTCGCTGGCATATTCCTCAACATCCCGGATCAGGTCAAAACTGGTCACTACGGGAATGATATGGACATTTTCGATGTCGTTGCTGTGCGCGCTGTCCATCACATATTTGAGCAGACCGTAACGGGGCGGCATCAGCTTGCCGAGCCGCGAGCGTGTGCCCTCGAATGCCCATGTCATCGGGAAGCGCTTCTCGAGCAGATAGCTGACATAATAGCGCAGGACGAGCTTGTAGACGGGGTTATTCTCGAAGCTCCGCCGAATGAAAATCGTCCCGGCCCGGCGCAGCATGAAACCCAGCCCAAAAAAATCCAGGTTGATACCACCGAAAACATGGATCAGCGGCAAGTCGTTCTGGTAGGCCAGATCGGTCGCGGTCACCCCATCGATATAGGTTTTGTGGGTAAACAGAAGCAAAGTGGGATGTTCCCGCATGGTCTTCCGCAGCCGGGTAAGCTCCTGGCTATCAAAGACCACCTCATCTTCATAGCCTTGTGACAGCATGAAGCGGTCAAGCTTCGCCTTCATGTCAATGAACAGAGGGCTCGGCCTGGCGATCAGCTCTTTCATATATTTCGCGGCTTGCTCGTATAGCGCCGTTTCGCTTTGCCCCATATCGCCCGAAAGCTGAGTCATAGCGGCACGGAAACGCGCATCGCTGCGCAGACCATCGGCGACATGCCGCGGCACCTTGTAGCGACGCCCCCGCAATCCGCGTTCGGCGATATCCAGCACCAGACCCGCCTGCCGCACAACAAAGGCTGCAAACTCCATATTATCGGTCTGGGCGTAATCCTTGCTTAGCTCGGCAAAACTTTGCTCCAATTCGCCAATGGTGGCCGGCTGGCCGGTCAGACAATGGGCGCGGCGCTTGTCCCGCAGAAGGATGGAACGGGCACGAAAGCTGCCCGGATTTCTGGGGTCCCCAAAGATGACATGCCGCATCTTGACTGCACGGCTCTTCTCGAAATTGGGAATGCGCCAGGCAATACGTACCGGCACGACCAGCGTATCGGGATTGTCTTTCAGCTTTTCGGCCAGCCGGTCGAGACGCAATTTCGCCCGTTCGTCAGATATCGGCAGGCTCACCCAGTTGAGCTTGCCGCCAGGCCCTCCTTCGGCCATCGACGTATGAAGCCAATCGAGAAGATGACGCCGCTCCACACCATTGCGCGCGTCGATCACAAATAGCTTCGGACCCCGCGCCAGCAGCGTTCCGGAATTTGCTATTTGCGTTGCTTCGTCCATCCGCGCTCCCCGATTTTTTGCTTATTTCACCGCTTCTGTGGTGGGTGCCGCCGTAGCCGCAGCCTTTCTGTCGGAGGTGGATCGTTTTGTAGAAGACTTGGCAACAGCCTTTCTTGTTATTGTCTTTTTCGCACTCGCCTTGCCAGCAGCCGGCTTTTTCCGCACCGTCGATTTCCTTGCGGATGATTTTTTTGCCTTGCTCGCTGCTTTTGCAGGCTGACTGGTGCCACCGGACTTCCGGGTGCCCCCTTGTTCTTCCCTAACCAGAGTCTCGAGCGCTTCCTCTTCTTCAGCCTGCCCCAATGCGTCAAGGAACATGCCGCGCACTTGGGCCACATGCTGGTTTAGGGTCCGGGCCGACCAATTACTTGTGTCCACCGCTGGCAGAACATCGATCCTGACCTTGGCAGGACGCATCAGAAACTCGTTTTTCGGTGCCACGTCCCCGGCGTTGTGAATAACGATCGGCACCATCGGCACACCCGCCTGGATCGCCATGTGAAACGCACCCTTCTTGAACGGCCCCAATTTCGGCGAAAGCGTGCGAGTGCCTTCAGGCGCAATAACGATCGATTTGCCGTCATTTTTCACCGCATCAATCAGCGGCGCCATCGCCTTGATCGCACTGCCCGCATTGGCTCGGTCAATAAACACCGTGCCGGCCAGTTCCATGAGCTTGCCGATCACCGGCGTGTCGCGCACCTCCTTCTTGGCCACGCCGCCCATATCCCGGCGGATCAGCTTGGCGAGAATCATCACATCCGCCTTGCTCTGATGGTTGAACACAAAGATGCAGGGCCGCGATGTCCAGAGATTTTCCTCGCCCGTTACCTCCAGCTCGCAGCCGGTCAGCGCGGTTGCAATATCCCCGAACAGGCCGGTCGAAAAATTCATCGCCTCGCGCTGCGAACCGGTCAGCGCCCAGATTGGAAGGGACGCGATCGCGGAACCGATCAGTGACCCGGTAGCATAGATCGTGCGGATATAATCCACCGGTTTGCCCTGCCCCCGGCTTTCATATTTTTCCAGCGGCCAACCATGTTCGCGCGCGGCCTCCCGCAGTTTCGTGTTCGGGTTCAGTGGCCGCGGCTTGCCAACGCGTTCCAGCAACTCGATATCGTCGTAGCTGTCCGAATAAAAATAGCTCTGATCGAGGTCCAGACCGTAATCCGCTGCGAGATTTTCGGCGGCTATCACCTTGCCTTCGCCAAAGCATAACGGCCGAATGATATTGCCGGTAAACTCTCCATTCTCGACCTCATATTGTGAGCACAGCACATGTTCGATGTCGAGGTCGCGGGCTGTGGGTTCGATCTGGTAGATAGTAGCGGAGGAAACGATCGCGATTGTATGGCCCTTGGCCCGGTGGGCCTCGATCAGCGCCCGCGCCTCGGGATAGACCTTGCGGGCGATATATTTTGCGTACAATTCTTCGCCAAATTCGAAATAGCTGTCTTCCGTGACACCCTTCATGAACTTGGCGGCGCCGGTCATCAGTCCGGAAAATCCCATATTTCCGGTGCTATATTGCGCCATCACGTTGATCGTCTCGACGACTTCCTCGGCGGTCATCTCCCGCCGCTTGATCTTCTCCCACAGCATTGCGGTGGCCGAATAGCCGGCGATGATCGTACCATCGAAATCGAACAGGGCAGCAATATGTGCCCCCTCCGGCGCGTCCAGCACGTCCTGCAGGTGCGATCGATATTCGGTGATTTTCTTATTGGTCATCCAGATGTCCTTTGCCCGATAACCATCGTGCCAAAAAACGGCGGAATTTCCCAGCGATTATTGGCAATAACTGCGATTCACTGTGCAATTGACAATGAAAGTCCCTTTATGGCTCGCTTCCGATCAACGGATGAAGATTTTTGATCGGTGAATATGGCCCGAGAAGGCTAAAGGCGCGCCGGAAGTTCGCTAAGCAAAACAGATGGGTTTCCTGCGCCGACATCAGTGGCGACTGTAGCGGTTACAGTTGCTGCGATGGCCAGACATGGAAACCTCGGTAATTTGCGCGTTGCAAATCTCATCTATTTTGCTGGCAGAACAGCGACAAAGATGCGTTTAGTCATCCGACAGTGATGAAATTTTCTGCATTTCACCGCCCAACGCGATTTTTCCTCGAAATTGAGGGTGATTTGACACAATTTCGACCAGTAGCCGGTCTCTTTGCCTCTCAATTTTTTCCAGACTCTTATATGGGTTGCGGGGTCGCGCGATGATCGCTACATGCTGCCCCGTCCATGAGGTGCGTTGGCTGAGTGGTCGAAAGCGCCGCACTCGAAATGCGGTATGCCAGCAATGGTATCTAGGGTTCGAATCCCTAACGCACCTCCATCGACACCCGGCCCCGGCAACCAGTGTCAGCCTCGCATGTGAGCGAGAGGTGCCGAAGGTTTACTGCGCGGCTCTTTTTGGCTCCTGATGCTCACTGTCCGGCTCTTCACCGGTCGAATGGACTTCGCCGACGACTTTAAGATCATCGATGTCATAGCCGCCCGCGGCCAGAGCGATCTGCGGTAGCAATTTCATCAGGTCTTCCTTGGATGTTGCTCGTCCATAGAGCCAGCCTTGACCATCCATCGAACCAATCTGGTCCAGATAGCCGCGCATTTCATCGGACTCGATACCTTCGGCGGTGATTGGCACGTTAAGTGAGGTAGCAAGCGACGCGATCGATTTGACGATTGCCGCGCTTTCGTCGTTGTCGAGCATCGTAAACACGAAACTGCGGTCAATCTTGATACGGTCAAAGGGGAACGCCTTCAACTGGGTCATCGACGAATAGCCGGTGCCGAAATCGTCCAGCGAAATCCTGATGCCCAAGGCCTTGAGGCTGGTGATCGTGCTGAGTACCAGCGGAGTATCTTCAAGCAGGCTGCTTTCGGTAATCTCGAGCTCCAGTCGCTGTGCCGGAAAACCTGTTTCAGCCAGGATCTTCATGATCTGCTTGTCCAGGTTTGGATCGCTCAATTGCACGGGAGAAATATTCACCGCCAACACCAGCGAATGATCCCATTGTTTCGCGTCGACAAACGCCTGACGCATGACCGAAAAGGAAAGCGATGCAATCAATCCGGTCGTTTCGGCGAGCGGAATGAAATCGGTGGGTTCAATCAATTCGCCGCTAGGATGGTTCCAGCGGGCCAATACCTCAAAACCAACAAGATTGGACCCGCGAATGCCATATTGCGGTTGATAGAATGGGACGAACTCTCCCCTGGGAATGCCTTCCCTCATATCCGATTCCATCTTGTAGCGCTGCTGTACTTCGGCTTCCATTGTCGCTTCGAAGCAGCATATGCGGTCACCGCCTGCCTTTTTGGCTTCATACATGGCGATATCACTTCGCCGAAAGACATCCGCGATACCCGAGCCAGCTTCAGCCTGCGCATATATTCCCATCGACGCGCTGATTGTGGTGATGCTGCCACCCACCGCAACGGGCTGGGCAAAGGCCTCCCGAATCGCGGTAGCTGTGGCCAGCGCATTCTTCTTGCTGGCGGCCTTTCCGAACAATAGGACCGCAAACTCGTCGCCGCCAAGGCGCGCGCAGACCGATTGTTCAGGGGTCACGGCAACCAGCCGGTTGGCAACTTCCTTCAACATCTCGTCGCCGCCTTCATGTCCATGGAGGTCGTTGATCTTTTTGAAATTATCCAGATCGAGGTTGATCAGCGAGATATTTTCTCCGCCTTCCAGCTTTTCGTCGATAAATTGGCTGATGCCCGGACGGTTCCGCAGGCCCGTGGCATAATCCTTGACGGCGACAATCTCAATTTGCCGCTGCGCATCGTCCGCAACCTGTGCTTGCCGGGAAAGAACCTGAGATCCCCGCCAAATCAGCAATATCAGGGCGATGTTCAGCAACAGCGCTGCGCTCAACGTCTCGTCGAGGACGGTAGCGGCACCAAAAATTTTGGCCACCGCCGATGGCAGAAGCCAGCTGCTCAAGCCAATAAATACAGCAACAGCGCCCGACAGGGCCACAATATTCAGCCTGTTTCCCCTGGATGCTGGTCTTTCTTCTGACGATCTGACTTTTTGCATATCCACAATCCCACGAAAGATTCTAGTGTATCGGAAGACCGTTTCGATATGATTAAGGCGAAATATACCCCACAAACCCGCCGGGCGAACCAGTCGACAAGCGCGTTTTGGGATCCAATCCCGATGCGGTGCTTGCATAAGATCCCGAAACGCCTAAATTGTCGGTATGAATTCCCTCAATCCTTTCAAGTCCGGCAACCCTCTGCCACCCAACACGCCCGACATCCTTGATGCGCGCTTTGCGATCGGTGACGTCGTTCGCCATCGGATCTTCGATTTTAGAGGTGTGATCTACGATATCGACCCGGTTTTCGCGAATAGCGAGGAATGGTACGAAGCAATCCCGAAGGACTTGCAGCCGCCCAGGAACCAGCCGTTTTACCATCTGTTCGCGGAAAATGCCGATGGCAGTTACGTCGCCTATGTCAGCCAGCAGAATCTATTGCCCGATGACAGTGGCGAGCCGATTGGCCATCCCGACGTGGCACGCCTGTTTCAAACGACCGAAGGCGGCAAGTACAAGCTGCACCGCATCCATCGGCACTAGCCGGTCCGGTCAGGACTTGATCTTCCAGCCCGATTTCAGCAACAGATAGCAGATCAGCGCCAGTCCGACATTGATCGCCAGCAGCACGAGCGCGCCGACGATGATCGGCGAGTCCGCGACTCCCAGGAAACCATAGCGGAACCCGGAGATGGCGTAGAAAAAGGGATTGGCGTGACTGACGGCCTGGAACGCCGGAGCCAGGCGGTCGATCGAGTAAAATGTCCCGGAAAGCAAGGCCAGCGGCGCGACCACGAAATTGGTTACAGCCGCAGCATGGTCGAATTTTTCCGCCCAGATCGAGGTCAGCACACCCAGGAACGACAACATCGCAGCGCCCATGATCCCGAACCACAGCACTGCCCACCAATGTTCGACCCCGACATGCACCCCCGGCCAGAGGAACATCGCCAGCCAGACGGCGAAACCGACCAGCGCCGCTCGGGTCATCGAGGCAGCGACCAGCCCTGCGAGCAATTCCCCCACCGACAGCGGTGGTGTCAGATAATCGATGATCGTGCCCTGGATTTTGCCGACCAGCATCGAAAAGCTGCTGTTGGCGAAAGCATTTTGCAGCATGCCCATGCAGATCAGACCGGGTGCGATGAAGTCGGCAAAGGGTACCCCCATGACGCTGCGGTCGCCGCGGCCCATCGCGACCGTGAATATCACCAGGAACAGGAGAGTCGTGATCGACGGTGCCCAGACAGTTTGCAGCTGGACCTTGAAGAAGCGCCTTACCTCTTTCCAGTACAGAGCCTGAAATCCGCCCCAATTGACGCCGCGAATGACGGCAACGCCGGGTTCGGCAAAGCGTGTCGCACCAGTAGGCGCACCGCTTGTCTGATCAATTTTGCTTTGGTCCGCCATATTCGTTCCGCCTATCGGCTCCCAGCGCCAATCACAACCCCATATCGCGCAATCGCCCGCCATTATCGTGGTTGTATATCCGGTCCGGGATCCCTATATCGCCACAACTCGGAAATGATTAGGACTTTGCATGGCTTGGACGGATGAGCGGATCGATTCGCTGAAGAATATGTGGGAAAAGGGCCTGACCGCCAGCCAGATCGCGGACGAACTGGGCGGCGTCAGCCGCAATGCCGTGATCGGCAAGGCACATCGCCTTGGCCTGAAGTCGCGCCCGTCACCCGTAAAATCCAAGCCGCAAGCCAAAAAGGGGGCAAAGCCAGCCGCCAAGGCGAAGAAGCCGCCAGCGAAAAGCGGTGCCGTTTCGAAGCCGAAGGAAGAGCATGTCGCCCGGCGTGCGATGCCGCCGCCAACGCCGGCTGCCCGTACCCATGCCGCACAGCAGGCGCGCCAGCCCAAGCATGATGGCCCAAAGATCGTGTCCGTCGGCCCCGGTGGCTTCCTGCGTCAGGGCCCGGGTGACCAGCAGGCTCCGATTCCACCAGCACCGCCGCGCCGTCTGGTGCCGGCCAAGCCGAGCGACGAAATTGCCGACAAGACCAGCCTGCTCGATCTCAATGACAAGATCTGCCGCTGGCCGATCAACCATCCAGGCGAACCCGACTTCCATTTTTGCGGCGAAGAAGTGAACCCGGGCTTCCCCTATTGCGTCGAACATTGCGGTCGCGCATTTCAGGCGCAGCTACCCCGCGGTGCCCGCCGCGCGCCACCGCCACTGCCCTTCGGCGGCCCGCGAGTTCGCTAGACAACGCGCCAAATTACAAGAATTTTCAATGCACTGGCCAGAGACCGCATAAGTCTCTTGCCAGTGTGACTCTTGCGCTCTTATAGGATCGTCCATGTCTGATGATCTGTTCGGTTCCAACCCGCCAAGCCATTCCAAAACCGGTGACTATGATGCCTCGGCGATCGAGGTTCTGGAGGGGCTGGAGCCTGTCCGCAAACGGCCCGGCATGTATATCGGCGGCGTCGACGAACGGGCGCTGCACCATCTCGCTGCCGAGGTTATCGACAACAGCATGGATGAGGCAGTCGCCGGCCATGCCAGCAGGATCGAGATCACCCTGGACGCCGACAACCGGCTCACGGTGACTGACAACGGTCGCGGCATTCCCGTCGACCCCCACCCCAAGTTTCCCGGCAAGTCGGCGCTGGAAGTCATCATGACCACCCTCCACTCGGGCGGCAAATTTTCCGACAAGGCCTATGCTACATCGGGCGGACTGCACGGTGTCGGCGTCTCCGTGGTCAACGCCCTGTCCTCCGAGACAGTCGTCGAAGTGGCGCGCAACAAGACCCTTTATCGCCAGTCTTTCTCACAGGGCCTGGCCACCTCGAAGCTCGAGGAAGTCGGCACCACCCAGAATCGCCGCGGTACCAGCATATCCTTCATCCCCGATCTCGAGATTTTCGGCGAGGGCAACCGGTTCAAACCCGCACGCCTGTTCAAGCTCGCGCGCTCCAAGGCCTATCTCTACGCTGGCGTCGAAATCCGATGGAAATGCGACGAGAGCCAGGCCAGCGACGATGTCCCTGCCGAGGCGACCTTCCAGTTTCCCGGCGGCCTGTCGGACCATCTGCGCGAACAGCTGTCCGGCCGCGAATGCGTCACCACCGATTTTTTTGCCGGCAACCAGGATTTCGCCGACGAGCAGGGCCGGGTCGAATGGGCAATCACGTGGCCGATCTGGACCGATGGCAGCTATAGCTGGTATTGCAACACCATCCCTACGCCCAACGGCGGCACCCATGAAGCCGGCCTGCGCAATGCGCTGGTCCGCGGCCTGAGGGCCTTTGGCGAACTGGTCCAGATCAAGAAGGCGTCGCAACTGACCGCGGACGACATTATCTCCGGCGGCGAAATGATGCTGTCGGTATTTATCCGCGATCCGCAGTTCCAGAGTCAGACCAAGGACCGCCTGACCTCACCCGAAGCGACAAAATTGGTCGAAAATGCGGTACGCGACCATTTCGACCATTTCCTCACCGACAATATGGACCGTGGCAAGGCGTTGCTGGGGTTCGTCATGGAACGGATGGACGAACGGCTGAAACGCAAGGCCGAGCGCGAGGTCAAGCGCAAGACCGCGACATCGGGCCGCAAGGTGCGCCTGCCCGGCAAGCTGACCGACTGTTCGGGCAATGACCCTGCGGGCACCGAGATTTTCATCGTCGAAGGCGACAGCGCCGGCGGCTCGGCCAAGCAGGCCCGCGACCGCAAGACCCAGGCGATCCTGCCGATCCGCGGCAAGATCCTCAACGTCGCCTCCGCCAACAGCGCCAAGATATTTGCCAATAGCGAGATCGCCGACCTGATCCTCGCGCTCGGCTGCGGCACGCGCAAGGATTGCGATCCCGACAATCTGCGCTACGAGCGGGTGATCATCATGACCGACGCCGATGTCGATGGCGCCCATATCGCAACCCTGCTGATGACCTTCTTCTTCCAGGAAATGCCGGAACTGGTCCGCCAGGGCCATTTGTTCCTTGCTCGCCCGCCGCTGTACCGGATCAGCGCCGGCGGCAAGAGCCATTATGCGCAGGACGAACGCGCCCGCGCCGCGATCGAAAATGGCCCGTTCAAGGGCAAGAAGGTGGAAGTCAGCCGGTTCAAGGGCCTTGGCGAAATGAATCCCAACCAGCTCAAGGAAACGACGATGGACCCCGACACCCGGTCCCTGTTCCGGGTCACCCTGCCCCAGGAATATGAGCAGCGCGCCGGGGTCAAGGATCTGGTCGACCGCCTGATGGGCAAGAATCCCGAACATCGCTTCAACTTCATTCAGCAGAACGCCGCTTCTCTTGATGAGGACGTGATCGACGCCTAGTCATGGAACACTGAACCGCAGTCCACTACGGGAGATTGTCGTGCGCTTCCTATACGCCTCCGTCCTTTGCGTTCTGACCAGCCTTTGTCTGTCATTCTCACCTCCGGCCCAGGCACAGGTCCAGTCCGCAATCTCCGAACAACTTTCGGCGCGCGCAGACGATGTGCTGAGGCTTTTGCAGGGCGAGGAGATTGAGGCCGCGGTGTTCGACGAGAATTTCCGCAACGCCGTCCCGCCTGCCCAGTTTCGTACCCTAACCGCACAGGTCCGGGCGCAGCAGGGCGAGCCGCTGGCAATCGAGTCGATCATACCGCAGGGCGTCAATTCGGCGACTCTCAAAATTCGCTTTGAAAGGTCCATCGGCACCGTCACCCTGGCGCTTGAGACCGCTCCGCCCCACCGTATCTCCGGCCTGCTTCTGACCGGATTTGAAGCCGCTGCCAGTTCGATCGGCGAGATACTCGCCGCAATCGATGCGCTACCTGGTCGCCAGGGGGTGCTAATCCTGCCGCTGGGCGGCACCGATCTGCCACCCGTCGCGGCGCTCGATCCAGACGGACGCTATGCGATCGCCTCGTCCTTCAAGCTCTATATCCTGGCGGAACTCGACCGCGCGGTGCGAGCCGGTGAACGGCGCTGGTCCGACGTCGTCCAACTGGGGCCAAAATCCCATCCCTCCGGGATCAGTCAGAACTGGCCCGACCGATCACCGGTCACCCTGCATACGCTCGCGACGTTGATGATTTCGATCAGCGACAACAGCGCCACGGATACTCTGATCAGGGTCATCGGCCAGGATCGGCTGGCGGCAATCGTGCGTGCCACTGGCCATCGCGACCCGGCGGATTTGCGCCCGATGCTGATGACGCGCCAGGCATCGGCGCTAAAAATGCCGGCCCATGCCGAGCTCAGAAACCGTTTCCTCGCGTCGGCACCGGCGGAGCGAGAGCGGCTGCTGGCACAGTTCGACAAGACGCTTACCATCGAGAGCCTGAATTTCCGTTTGCTGACCAGCAGGCCCAATTTCATCGATCAGCTGGAATGGTTTGCGACGCCGCGCGACATGGCGGGGTTGCTCGATTATCTGAATCGTAACGCAAGCGCCGAGACGCTCGCCATACTTGCCGTCAATCCCGGCATCGGCCAGGATGCAGCCCGCAAGTGGAGCTACTTCGGCTACAAGGGTGGCTCGGAACCGGGAGTGCTGTCTTACAATTTCCTGCTTCGTTCAAAAGAGGGAAAAAGCTACGCGCTCTCGGTGAACTGGAACAACGAGCAGCAGTCCCTGCAGGAGAATGACCTGCTCGCCCTGACCACGCGCCTTGTCAATCTGCTGGCGGAGCAATAGCCTGTCTTCTAGGCGCCGCCCAGAGCCTCGACCAACGCCCTTACCTTCTGCTGCCGCCATTGCGGCAACGGTGCCATCAACCAGTAGCCGC
>CAWUKF010000003.1:0-30679 GCA_963922745.1 uncultured Sphingomonadales bacterium | reverse complement strand
CAACTGGCGCAGGCTGAGGCCAGGCTCGCTTCGGCGCGGGCGCGCGGCTGGACCGACAGCCATCCTGATATCGTGGCGATGAAAAACGAGATTGCCGCGTTGCGGAGACAGGCGTCTAAGGAACCGGCAGGCGGCGGTGCTTATCGCACACCCAATCCGGCCTATAGTTCCCTGCAAAGCATGCGCGCCGAAAGACAGGCCAGTATTGCTGCAATGCAGGCTCGCAAAAACGCCTTGCAGGCTGACATGGCCCAGCTGTCGTCGAAGCAGACATTGGAACCCGGTGTGGCGGCTGAAATGTCGCGGATCAACCGCGACCATGAGGTCCTCAAGGGCCAGTATGACAAGCTTCTGGCCGATCGCGAACAGATCAAACTGCGCGGGCAGGTCGAGTCCGAAACCGACTCTCTCAAATTCCGGGTGATCGATCCGCCGTCGAGCCCGCGTGCCCCGGCTGCGCCAAACCGGCCGTTGCTGCTGGCGATGGTTCTGATCGCCGGGATCGGCGGTGGCATCGGCGCCGCATTCGCGATTGGCCAGTTGCAGACCAGCTATCCGACCGCCGAAAAGCTGGAAAAAGCCAGCGGTCTGCCGGTTATTGGTTCGGTCTCCCAGATTCTGACCAACGCGCAACGGACCATAAACAAGAAAAAACTGCGGATTTTTTACGGCACCAGCGGTGCGCTGTTCGGCGTTTTCGGACTGTTGATGATCGTTGAATTTATTCAGCGCGGCATGGTGGCCTGAGGGAGTAGATATGAACCAGTATAATCCTCCCAAAAAACCGGCATCGCTGCTCGAGAGGGCGGGGGAAATCTATGATTATATCCCTGCGGTCCGCACCGGTGAACGGCAGCCCGGAACCTTTCAAGCCGTGCCGCCGGAAGGCCTGGCCGGCCAGGTAACGCCGGTCACGCCACAGCCAGTTCAGCGCTACGACGGTCCACGTGTTATCGTTGATCGGGACAAGCTGCGCGAAGCCGGGTTTATTGTCCCCGACGGGCCGGTCACCGGCATCTCGGAAGAATTCCGCATAATCAAGCGGCAATTGTTGCTGGCAGCGAAGGGCAGTCAGAGATCGCGACCAGTACCCCATGGGGAACGGATATTGATCTGTTCCGCTCATCCTGACGAGGGGAAGACATTTTGTGCCCTGAATCTGGCGCTTTCGATTGCCGCAGAGAAGGACAATGAGGTGCTGCTGGTCGATGCAGATTTTGCCAAACCCAGCATCCTGTCCAGTCTCGGTCTTGAGGGCAGCAAGGGCCTTATGGATGCGCTTGCCGATCCGCAATTGCCGGTCGAAAACTGTATCATCCATACCGACATCCCCGGCCTTGCGATTCTTCCTGCCGGTGATCAGACCAATGCTGATACGGAATATCTGGCATCATCGCGGACCGAGCAGGTGCTCAACCGGCTGACCCAGAACAATCCCCATCGCATCGTGATCTTTGATTCACCGCCGGCCCTTTCGGCTTCACCGGCCTCGGTCCTGGCGACCCATGTGGGCCAGGTGGTGATGGTGGTGAAAGCTGATGAAACAACCGAATCCGCCTTGCGAGATGCACTCAGCCTGATGGGCGGCTGCGAGCATATCCAGCTCCTCCTGAACGGCACGAAATTCTCGCCGACGGGCAGGCGCTTCGGATCCTATTATGGATATGGAGAGTAAACCATGACCTCGAATCTGACCAGAAAAGTCCTCAAATATGGAGCGGCGATCGCGCCGTTGCTGGGACTGGCAGCACCTGCAGCAGAAGCGCGGGAACGGAAAGCCGAAGTGGCTCCCTATATCGAAATCCAGCAAGTGCTGGTCGCCGACCTGAAGGACGGCAATGATGTGCTGACCTATACGTCGGTAGCAGCCGGCATCGACAGTTCCATCCAGACGCGAGGCGCCGAGGCGCAGGTCAATTTGCGCTACGAACGCCGGTTTTTCTATCAGGACAATCTGGGCGATGATGATGTCGTCACCGGGCTCGCCCGCGGTGCCGTCCAGATCGTGCCCAATGTCCTGTCTCTCGAAGCCGGTGGTATCGCCACTCGCAGCCGGGTGGATCTGCGCGGCGAAGCCCCTTCCAACACAGTCGGCAATATCGACAATGTGACGCAGGTCTATTCGGTCTATGCCGGTCCCAATCTTTCGACCCAGGTGGGCGCGCTGGATGTCAACGCCAACTATCGGGTGGGCTATACCAAAGTCGAGAATAAGCACCGGTGCCCTGCCACCGGGACAGATACCGATTGATGTTTTCGACGACAGTGTGAGCCAGTCGGCGAGCGCCAGCGTCGGCATGCAGCCGGGTGATCTGCCCTTCGGATGGTCGGTTGGCGGCGGCTGGGAACGTGAAGACGGCGGTCAGCTGGATCAGCGCTTCGAAGGCAAATATGTTCGCGCCGATGTGACCGTACCGGTGTCGTCCAGTCTCGCACTGGTTGGCGGGGTCGGTTATGAAGACATCGAGATTTCCGAGCGCGACGCCGTACGCGACGTCAATGGCGTACCGGTGGTTGGCGATGATGGTCGCCTGGTCACCGACGAGACGTCGCCCCGGTTGCTCTCCTACGATCAGGACGGCATCATCTGGGACGCAGGCGTCCTGTGGCGGCCTAGCCGTCGCACCTCGCTCGAGGCGCGCTTCGGCCAGCGTTACGGCAGTGAAACCTATTATGGCAGCTTTGGCTATCAGCCGAACCAGAGCACGGCCCTGAATATTTCCGTCTATGATACGGTCTCCGGTTTCGGCAACCTGCTCAATGACAATCTCGCGTCGCTTGGAACCAGTTTCTCGAGCGGGCGCAACCCTCTGAGCGGCGAGCTGAATGGCTGTGCCTTCGGTCAAACCAGCAGTCTCTGCTTCAATGACGTGCTGCAATCCGCTGCATCGTCATCCTTCCGCGCACGCGGCGTCAACGGACAGCTCACATACAGCACGGGCGGATGGGACAGTGGACTGGGCGTGGGTTATGCCCGCCGCAGCTATTTCGCATCGCAACTGGGTGCCGTGGCCGCAGTGGACGGTCTGGTGGACGAAAATTACTACGCCAATCTGTCCGTTGGCCGGCAGCTGGATACCTATTCCCGCTTCGACGCCAATATCTATGCCAATCTGCTCGACAGCGGCTTTGCCGGTGCGCCCAATGTGCTGGGTCTCGGTGCCAATGCCGCCTATTATCGCCAAATTCTGCCAGGGCTCCAGGGCACTGCCGCGGTTGGCGTGGACAGTTTCGACCAAGACGGCTTCGACAGCGAAATTACCGCTTCTGCCTTGCTGGGGCTCAGATATGATTTTTAATAGCATCATCATCATCGCGGATGATGGGAGATACAAGCATGTATGATACATTTTACGGGTTGAACGGCCGGCCCTTCCAGCTGACCCCGGATCCGCATTTTTATTTCGAAAGCCTGACGCATCGCAAGGCGCTGTCCTATCTTGGCTATGGCCTGGCCCAGGGCGAAGGCTTTATCGTCATCACCGGCGATGTTGGTGCCGGCAAGACCACGCTGGTCGGCCATCTCATGGCAACCATCGACAAGGCGCGTCTGACCGCAGCCAATATCGTCACGACCAAGCTCGACAGCGAGGATATTGTCCGCGTCGCGGCGAATCATTTTGATATCGACACCGATCATATGGACAAGGCTCAGCTGCTGAGCGCCATCGAAGAGTTTCTGCATGCGGAAGCCCGTGCCGGTCGGCGTTGCTTGCTGATTGTCGATGAATCGCAGAATCTGCCGGCGGGCGCGCTTGAAGAATTGCGTATGCTGTCGAATTTTCAGCTCGGCGGACAGGCCCTGTTGCAGATATTCCTGCTGGGTCAGCCGGAGTTTCGCGACATGCTGCAAAATTCCAACCAGCTTGAGCAATTGCGCCAGCGGGTCATCGCCCACCATCATCTTGAACCAATGAGCGCCGATGAAATCGAACCCTATGTTACCCACCGTCTCTCCAAGAGCGGCTGGTCGGGACGGCCGAAGATCACGTCGAGCGTCTTTCGTTTGCTCTATGCCGAAACCCATGGCGTTCCCCGCAAAATCAATGCGCTGATGAGCCGTATATTGCTGATGGGATCAATCGAGCATGCCGAGATGATCGACCAGAATATGGTCGCACGGGTGCTTGCCGATCTGAATGGCGAAGATGTTGAGATCGCTGGACCACCAACCGCGTCGGCCGAACTCAAGAATCCTCTTTGGGAAAAGCCCAAGCGGACGGTTGAAGCTGCCGCCAGGGCGGCTGCCGATACCTCGCCCGGCTTGTCCGACACGCAGGACGAACCCGCGTCACAGCCGGACCATGAAATCCTCAACCTTCGTTCAGCTGAACCAGTCGGGCAGAGCGTTCCTGAGCCGCGCGAAACCAGTGCCGCGCCGGAGAGCGGTCCAGCAACCGCGCCGCGTCCAGCTATCGACGAGGAGACCGTGCAGCGGATTGAGGCGATGGCCAACAGGCTGTCCGCGCTGGAAAAGCGCATGGACGGGCAGGAAGAAAATTTGCACCGCATCTTGACCATGCTTGTCGAGTGGGTCGAAAGTGATGTCCGGAGCAAGGAAAGCTATGTCAATGCAGGACGCGCGGCCTGAATCCTTCGCCAAGGCGAGAAAAGCGGATGCTTTGCTCAGCGCCATGTCGGTCGATATCGAGGACTGGTTTCAGGTGGGAGCCTTCGAGACCGTCATCGATCGCGCGGACTGGGACGGGCTGGAGCATCGGGTAGAGCAGAACACCGAAGCGGTGTTGTCGCTGTTCGACGAGGCGGGGATCAAGGCTACTTTTTTCATCCTCGGCTGGGTAGCGGAACGCTATCCGCAATTGATGCAGACCATTGCCGAGGCTGGCCACGAGATTGCCAATCACGGCTATGATCATGCCCGTGTCTTCGCCCTGACGCCGGATCAGTTCCGGGCTGATCTGGATCGCAGCCGCAAGTTGCTGGAAGATGCCTCGGGTCAGAGGGTGATCGGCTATCGCGCTCCCAGCTTCTCGATCGATCAGCGGACACCCTGGGCGCATGAAATATTGGCCGAACAGGGCTATTCCTATTCGTCCAGCGTCGCGCCGATTCATCACGATCACTATGGCTGGGCAGGGTCGCCGCGCTTTGCCTGGAAGCCGGTCGCGCAATCGGCCCTGATCGAACTGCCGGTAACGACCGTCAAGCTTGGCCGCCGGGTGCTGGCAGCGGGTGGCGGCGGGTTTTTCCGGCTGTTGCCCTACGCCCTGTACGAACGATCAATTCGCAAGATGCAGCGCGATGACGGGCACGGGGCGATCTTCTATTTTCACCCGTGGGAAATCGACCCCGATCAACCGCGGGTTAAGGACGCGCCGATCCGATCGAAGATCCGGCACTATACCAATCTGAAGACGATGCGCGCAAAGCTGTTGCGGGCCGGGCGGGAGTTCAAATGGGGCAGGATGGACGAACTGGCGGCGCTGGAAGCGGGGCTGCTGCAATGAACATGCCCTTCAAGCCGTGCGCGCTGTCGCTCCGCATCCTCGAGCATTCCGATGCCCATGAACTGGCGCGGATCGAGTCTTTCATTGCCGATGCGCCGGGGGCCACGCCCTTTCATCGACCGGCTTGGGTGCTGGCGGTAGGCAAGGCCTGCGGTCACCAATGGCGCTATCTGCTTGCCGAAGATGGCGAGGGCAATTTGCGCGGCCTATTGCCGCTCCACCTGATTCACTCGGCCCTGTTCGGCAGGGCTCTGGTGTCGTCCGGTTTCGCGGTCGGCGGCGGAATTCTCGCTGCCAGCGGCCAGGCGGTGCAGATGCTGGCCGACGGAGCGTGGCGCTTTGCCGAGCAGCACAGCTTTCCGAGCGTGGAATTGCGCGGTGGACCGGTGCCCGACGACGACTGGCAGCACAAGCAGGATGTCTATGCCGGCTTTGTGTCTGCCCTCGCTGAGGATGATGAGAGCCAGTTGCTTTCCATTCCGCGCAAGCAGCGGGCGGAAGTGCGCAAGGGGCTGAATAACGAGCTGACCGTGCGGATCGGAACGGCTCAGCAGGATCGCGACGACCATTATGCGGTCTATGCCGAAAGCGTCCGGAATCTGGGGACGCCGGTCTTCCCCAAAGCTCTGTTCGACGCCGTGCTCAATGCCTTTGGCGAGGAGGCGGATATCCTAACCGTGCTGCATGAAGGCAAGCCGGTGGCAAGCGTCCTCAGTCTGTATCATCGCGGCACGGTGATGCCCTATTGGGGCGGGGGAACGTGGGATGCTCGCCGGCTCCGGGCCAATGACGTTATGTATTATGCGCTGATGAACCACGCGCGCGAAAAGGGATGCCAGTTGTTCGACTTTGGCCGGTCCAAATATGGAACCGGGGCCTTTTCCTTCAAGAAGAACTGGGGCTTTGAACCAGAGCCTCTCGGCTATGCGACGCGCACGCTCGACGGCGAGGCGGCCCGCGATGTCAATCCAATGAGTCCGAAATATCGGGCGCAGGTCGCACTTTGGCAGCGCTTGCCGCTGGGCGTGGCAAACCGGATCGGGCCGATGATCGCCAGGGGCCTCGGCTGATGGGCGAGATATTGTTTCTGGCGCATCGCGTACCGTGGCCGCCGAACCGCGGTGACAAGATCCGCTCGCACCATTTTTTGCAGAAATTGATGGATTGCGCGCCGGTACACGTTGCCTGTTTCGCCGAAGATGAAGCAGAACGGCAAACCGGTTGGCAGCGCAAAAATGAACTGGCGTCATACGAAATCGCACTGCGGACAAAGCCGAAGTGGCGGGCAGGGGCGGAGGCGCTGTTATCCGGAAAGCCGGTATCGCTGACCTCGTTCGAAAGTGACGCGCTCGCAGGTTATGTCGCCGATACGGTCGCGACCCGGCCGATAGATTGCATTTTCGTTTTTTCCGGCCAAATGGCGCAGTTCATTCCGGCGGATTTTGCCGGTCGCGTGGTGATGGATTTTGCCGATGTCGACAGTGCCAAGTTTGAAAGTTACGCGGACGAGGGGGAGGGACCAATGGCCTGGGTTCATCGCCGCGAAGGACGGCTGTTGCGCGTCTTCGAAAAACAGATTGCCGAACGGGCCGACCATAGCCTATTTGTCAGTGAGGCCGAAGCCGCATTGTTCCGCGCGCGGTCTGGCCTGTCTTCGGACCATGTCAAGGCAACGGGCAACGGGATTGATCTGAGCTTTTATGGTGCCGCCGACGTCAAGCCGGCAGAGGCCAATCAGCCGATGATCCTGTTTACCGGCCAGATGGATTATCAGCCCAATATTCAGGCCGTGGAGAGCTTCAGCAACGAAGTGATGCCGGACATTCTGGTTCGCTTTCCCGATGCGCGCTTTGCCATTGTCGGGCGGGCACCCACTGAGAAGGTGCGGAATCTGCATGGCAAGAACGGCACGCTCGTCATTGGTCCCGTGGATGATATTCGCAGCTGGATCCGGGCAGCCAAAGTGGTTGTCGCGCCGTTGCGAATTGCGCGGGGCATCCAGAACAAGGTGCTGGAAGCGATGGCTATGGCGAAGCCAGTGGTTGCCTCAGCCTGCGCCGCCGAGGGTATCGAGGCGACCGACGGGAAGCATTTCCTGATTGCCCGGACGATCGCCGACGAGGCGGGCCTGGTTTGTGGGCTGCTTGATGATCCCGACCGGGCCAAGATGCTCGGCAAGCAGGCGAAGATTTTGATCCATTCGCAATATTCCTGGGAGACGCAGCTGGCAGCGCTGCCGGCCCTGTGCGGTTTTGCCCAACCCGTGGTCGCCGAGGTGGCGGCATGACCAGCGTCACCGTCGACCCTATTGCAAGCAGACCACAACCGATGGCGGCGGGTTCGCCGTGGTCGACCCATCTGAAATGGCTTGGGCTTGCCACGCTGGCGATCCTGGCGCTCTTCTGGCGCGATGCTGCCGACATGGGCCGGACCTGGTGGACGATATCCACCTATAATCATTGTCTGTTGATCGTACCGATCCTGTTCTGGCTGGTGCAGCAGCGGCGGGAAGAGCTGGCCAAGCTCACGCCCTGTCTCTGGTTACCGGGTCTGATGTGGACCGCAATTGCGTCGCTGGGGTGGTTACTGGGAGAAGCGGCAGGCGTTTCGTTCGCCCGCCAGCTGGGTTTGCTGATGATGCTGCAGGGCGCGGTGGTGACATTGCTCGGACCGACCGTGGCGCGCGGCCTTATCTTTCCGCTATGTTTTAGCTTTTTCCTGGTGCCGTTCGGTGAGGAATTCGTGCCCTTCCTGCAAATGGTCACCGCCAAATTGTCGATGGTGTTTCTCGACTGGGCGAATATTCCGGCCTTCATCGATGGCATATTCATATCGACCCCGACCGGATATTTCCGGGTGGCCGAAGCCTGCTCGGGGATCAAGTTTCTGATCGCCATGCTGGCTTATGGCGCGCTGGTCAGCAATGTCTGCTTCCAGAGCTGGAACCGCCGGGTATTGTTCATGATCGCCGCGGTGATTGTTCCGGTCATCGCTAACGGTATTCGCGCTTTCGGCACCATATATATCGCGCATCACACGACGACCGACTTTGCCGCCGGCTTCGATCATATCTTTTATGGCTGGTTCTTTTTCGCCTTTGTCCTGATTCTGGTGATGGCGATCGGCTGGCCGTTTTTTGATCGCGGAATCGATGATCCGATGATCGACGGCGACGCCTTGCGGCAGAACCAGACGTCGCTCGGCGTCGGGCACAAGCCGGCGACCGTGATGGCCGCAATGGCCGCCGTCATTCTGGTTCCCGTCGTCTGGACAACGGTTCTGGCTGCCCAGGATTCTCCGGTTCCGGATCAGATTGCGCTGCCGCAAGTGGCCGGCTGGGAACGGGTCGACTATCGGCCTTTCTATCCGTGGCAACCGAGATTTGAAGGTGCCAGTCACGAACTGCTCGGTCGCTACCGCAATCCCGAAAGCGGTGGGACGGTTGATCTGGCGATCGCCGTTTATGACCGCCAGGGTGAAGGCCGCGAAATGGTGGGATATGGGCAGGGCGAACTCGTGCCTGAATCGGGCTGGTCTCGTAATCGCACGCTGGTCGCACCGGATGGCGCGGCGGCTGTCGAACTAATGGCCCCGGGGCCGGTGGTGCGGGACGTCGTGATCTTTTACCGGATCGGCGGCCAGCTGACCGGCAGCGCGTCCCTGGTGAAGCTCGAGACGCTGAAGAACAAGCTTCTGGGTGGGCCGCAGCAAGCGGTCGCGATACTGGTATCTGCCGAAAAAGGCCGGGAAATACCGCCCATCAAGGCAATCGAAGCCTTTCTTGCCGATCTCGGACCCGTTGATAAATTGGCTGACGCGATGGCGGGGCTGCGCTAGGGCGCACCCATGTGCGGCATTACAGGCATTTTTCATTTGGAGACGGCCAAGCCGGTCGACCCGGCGCGTCTGCGCAAGATGACCGACAGCCTGACGCATCGCGGGCCGGACGGGTCCGGCATCTGGACCGCGCCGGGTGTCGGGCTGGGGCACCGCCGGTTGTCGATCATCGATCTGGAAGGCGGCGCGCAGCCGATGTTGACGGCGGACGAAGCGCAAGTGCTGAGCTTCAACGGCGAAATCTATAATTTTCAGGATGTGCGCGCCGATCTGGAAGCCCTGGGTCACCAGTTCGAGACCAGCAGCGACAGCGAGGTCATTCTCTTTGCCTGGCGACAGTGGGGGGTGGAGTGCCTGAAGCGACTCAATGGCATGTTCGCGTTTGCGCTCTATGACCAGCGCAGCAGGCAGTTGTTTCTGGCTCGCGACCGGCTGGGGGTGAAGCCGCTGTTTTACGCGCCGGTTTCGGATGGCAGCATCCTGTTCGCCTCCGAACTGAAAGGTCTGCTGGCCAATCCGCTGCTCCGCCGGGAGCCCAGCCTGCGAGCTGTCGATGACTATCTCGCTTTCGGCTATGTGCCGGATCAGACATCGCTGCTGAGGGGCGTGAAGAAGCTCCCCGCCGGCCATTATCTGTTGCTCGAGCAGGGCAAGCCGGAACCCGAGCCGGTGCAATATTGGGATATGGATTTCAGCCAGCGGCACAAGGCGTCGGCGGGCGCGCTGGAGGAAGAGCTGGTCGCGCTGCTGAAGCAGGCGGTAGGCTTGCGGATGATCGCCGACGTGCCGTTGGGCGCATTTCTCTCCGGCGGGGTCGACAGCAGCGCCGTGGTCGCCCTGATGGCCGAAAAGAGCCGTCGACCAGTCAAGACCTGTTCGATCGGCTTTGACGAGCAGTCGCTCGACGAGACCGGCTATGCCCGGCAGGTGGCGGAACGGTTCCGGACCGACCATCGCAAACGCGTCGTGGCGGCGGATGATTTTGGTCTGATCGATACGCTGGCCGACCATTTCGACGAACCCTTTGCCGATGCCTCGGCCTTGCCGACCTACCGGGTCAGCGAACTGGCGCGCGAAACGGTCACCGTGGCGCTGTCCGGAGACGGGGCGGACGAGGCGATGGCCGGTTATCGGCGTCATGTGTTCCACCATGCCGAGGAACGGGTGAGGGGCCTGTTGCCGCAATCCTTTCGCGGTCCTGCCTTCGGCTGGCTGGGTTCGGTCTATCCCAAGGCCGACTGGGCACCGCGCCCGTTTCGCGCGAAGTCGACATTGCTGTCGCTCGCCCGCACCGGAGCGGAGGGCTATGCCGAAGCCGTCGGCGTGACCACAGCAACGGGGCGCCACCGAATCTACTCCGATGCGATGCGGCGCGATCTGGGCGACTATCGGGCCGAGCAACGGATGATCGACCTGATGGAACGGGCGCCGGCACGCAACGGGCTCGACCAGGCGCAATATGCCGACATGAAGATGTGGCTGCCAGGTGATATTCTGACCAAGGTGGACCGGACCAGCATGGCGGTCAGCCTCGAGGCGCGCGAGCCTTTGCTGGATTACAAGCTGATGGAATTTGCGGCAAAACTGCCAACCAACTTGCGCGTGCACCGGGGGCAGGGAAAATATCTGCTCAAGAAATCGATGGAGCAATATCTTCCCAAGGACATTCTCTATCGATCGAAAATGGGTTTCGTCACCCCGATCGCGCAATGGTTTCGCGGGCCGCTGGCCGACACCGCACGCGATATAGCGAGCGGTGGCAATCTGGCGCGGACCGGTTGGTTTGACAGCAAGGCGATGCGCAAGGTGGCGGATGATCATATCGAAGGCCGTTCCGACAACAGTCGCTTGTTGTGGCAGTTGCTGATGCTGGACAAGAGTCTGTCGCGGTTGTTTGGGTTGTAGTTCCCCGGCGCAGGCCGGGGCCCAGTCGATCGTGGACCAATGTTCTGGGCCCCGGCCTACGCCGGGGAACAGCTAATCAGGATAGATCGCTTCTACGAAATAGAGACCGTCGGGCGGAGCGTTGAAGCCGAGGGCGTTGCGGTCTTTTGCTGCCAGCGCGTGCTTCAGGTCCACCTTGGTCCATTTGCCGGTGCCAACCAGTTTCAGGCAGCCGACCATTGAGCGGACCTGGTGATGGAGGAAGGAGCGGGCGGCGACCTCGACCTCGATTTCGTCGCCGAAGCGGCTCACCGATATGCTGTCGAGCGTCTTGACCGGGCTTTGCGCCTGACAGTGGGTGGAGCGGAAGGTGGTGAAATCATGCTGGCCGGTCAGCACCTGCGCGGCATTGTGCATCGCCTCGGTATCAAGCACCGGTGCCACCTGCCAGCTTAGGCCCCGGTCAAAGGTCAGCGGCGCGCGGCGGTTGGTGATCTTGTAGAGATAGCGGCGACCTTCGCAGGCAAAGCGGGCGTGCCATTCGTCGTCTACTATATCGCAGGCCAGTGCCGCCACCGGGTGAGGGCGCAGGCCCGCATTGATGCCTTCGCGCAGGCGGAAAGGGGTCAGTTTCGTGTCGAGATCGAAGTGGGCGCGCATCGCCAGGGCGTGGACGCCGGCGTCGGTCCGTCCTGCAGCAAAGACCCTGACGTCCTGGCCCGTGATCTTGTGGATCGCCTGTTCCACGGCCTGCTGGACGCTGGGGCCATGATCCTGATGCTGCCAGCCCATGAACGGACGGCCATCATATTCGAGGGTGAGGGCAAAACGGGTCATTGCAGGATCCTGCCCTTCGGTATTTTGGTGCCGTTCAGAAAGGACTGTATGTCCATGGCGGGCTTGCCGGCTTTCTGAATAATGGTGGGCCGGATCGCGCCGGTGCCGCAGCCGATGAGAAAATCTTCATTCAGCACAGCGCCGGCGGGACCGCTCGTATCGCCGATACCGGCCTTGAGGATCCGATAGCGCTGACCCTGATATTCGAAAAAGGCACCGGGTGCCGGATTGAAGGCCCGTATCTGCCGTTCAACCTGTTCGGCCGTTTGATCGAAATCGATATGTGCCTGCTGCTTCTCTATCTTTTTTGCATAGGTGGCGAGCGCATCGTCCTGGGCTTCTGGTGCATGTTTTGATGGCGATGCCAGATAGTCTACCATTAATTTGGCACCTGTGGCCGCGAGCTCTTCGGTCAGTTCGCCTGCGGTCTTGGTGCCAACCGGTGTTGACGCCTTGAGCAGCATCGGGCCGGTATCCAGTCCTGCTTCCATCTGCATGATCGTGATGCCGGTTTCCGGGTCGCCCGCCAATATCGCTCGCTGCACCGGCGCCGCGCCGCGCCAGCGCGGGAGCAGGGAGCCGTGGATATTCAGGCATCCCATCTTCGGCGCGTCCAGTATCGGTTGTGGCAGGATGAGGCCGTAAGCGGCGACGATGGCCGTATCAAGATCCAGCGCGGCAAAAGCCGCCTGTTCTTCTTCGCTCTTCAGCGAAACGGGCGTGCGGACTTCGATGCCGAGTTCTTCCGCTACGCGCTGGACGGGCGAGGGCGATAATTTCTTGCCGCGACCGGCGGGCCGTGGGGGCTGCGAATAGACGGCAACAATCTCATGGCCGGCTTCGTGCAGCGCCCGGAGCGCCGGGACCGCAAAATCGGGCGTTCCCATGAACGCTATCCGCAAAGTTTTTTTGTCGGCGGTCATATTCTGTCTTTCCCAGGGTCACACGGGTCACACCCCCTAATCCGGAAACAAATTTCCCGGACGGGCGGCTTTGCGTCACCTTGTTTTGTTTCGTTCCTCAAAAATGTGATCTGCTACCGGCATGAGCCGAACGATATCGAATCCGCTTCGTGTAGGACAGGCATTTTCTGCTTGGCAGGTTTGTGCGGCTGCTCCTAATGACTAAGCCATGGCATCGCAAGAGATCGAAAATCTGGTTCAGGCCCTCGCCAAGCTCCCCGGCCTTGGGCCGCGCTCTGCACGGCGGGCGGTTCTGTATCTGCTCAAGCGTCCGGATACCGCGATGAAGCCCATTCTGGCGGCGATGAGCAAGGTCGACGAACGACTGGTCATTTGCGACGTCTGCGGCAATGTCGACACCCAGAATCCCTGCCAGATCTGCACCGATCCGAGGCGGGATGACAAGGCGCTGTGCGTTGTTGAAGAGGTCTCCGATCTGTGGGCGCTCGACAAGTCGCGACTCTTTCCAGGCAAATTTCACGTGCTCGGTGGAAAATTATCGGCTCTCGACGGGGTGCGTCCGGAAGATATCGGAATCGACACGTTGATCCGGCGAGTCGAGGCCGGAGGGATCGATGAAGTGGTTCTGGCGATGAATGCCACTCTCGAGGGACAGACCACGGCCCATTACATTGCCGAACGACTGGAGAAATTTCCGCTACGGCTTAGCCAACTTTCACATGGGATACCCGTTGGCGGCGAGCTGGATTATCTCGATGAGGGGACCTTGGCGCAGGCACTGCGATCGCGGCGACCGGTCCACAGCGACTGAACATCCGCCTATGACGATTGCTGACAATTAAGTCACAGTCCGCAGAAAACCGACGCAATTGCGCATCCTTGGGGTTTCAAATCTTTCATCTCAAGCTATCCGTGTCATCTACAATAAGAAGTTTTCAGGAGAGCATGCTATGAAACTAGCCTTGAATCTGTCTGCCTGTGCATTCGCACTTGCAACCATCGCTACCGCCCCCGTTTATGCCCAGACTCAATCCGAAGCCAGTGACCAGGTCGATGCGGATAATGAAACCCTCGATAACAATATTATTGTTGTGACTGCGCAGGGGCGTTCGCAAGCCCTGTCCGATGTCCCCATCGCTGTCTCGGCGATCGGTGCCGAACAGCTGCAGCAGAGTGGCACCAGTGATATTCGCGAACTCAACCAGCTTGCTCCCTCCTTGCTGGTGTCTTCGACCGGCAATGAAGCCAATGGTTCTGCCCGTGTTCGCGGTATTGGTACGGTCGGCGACAACCCGGGGCTGGAAAGCTCCGTGGCTGTCTTCATCGACGGCGTCTATCGTTCGCGTAGCGGCAACGCACTAAGCGAACTTGGTCCGATCGACCGGATCGAGGTTCTGCGCGGCCCGCAAGGCACGCTGGGCGGTCGCAACTCCTCGGCTGGCATGATCAGCATCACCACCGCAGCGCCGGAATTTGTCCTGTCCGGCTATGGTGCCGCGACCTACGGCAATTATGACATGCTTCGCCTCGAAGCCGGCATCAATGCTCCGCTGAGCGACACGATCGCGGCGCGGATCGACGGCGTCTACCTGAAGCGTGATGGTTTTTACCGCGACGTTGTCAACAATACCGATGTCAACAACAAGGACCGCTTTCTGGTCCGCGGTCAGTTGCTGTTCGAACCCAACGACGGGCTGACCGTCCGGGTGATTGGTGACTATTCAAAGAAGGACGAAGAATGTTGCGCTGCGACGTTCGTCCAGCCCACATTCGCCCAGCAGGCGCGGGTAAGCCCGGGACTCGATCCCTTTGCGCTTCCACAGCCCGGCGCACCGGCGCTGACCGATCCCGCTAACCCGATCATCCCTATATTGCTGGGCCTGGGTCAAAACCCGGCCGCACTCAACCAAAGCACATTTAACCGCGACATTTACGTCAGCCCCGGTCGGTCCTACGCCGGCGAGACCGAGGATTTCGGCGCTTCGGTCGAGGTCAATGCGGAACTCGGCAATATGAACCTGACGTCGATCACCGGCTATCGGGAATATTCCAACTTCCAGGCCTCGGACACTGATTATACCCAGGTCGATATCCTCTATCGGGCTCCTACGAAAAATGCAGGCGCGCGCGAGTTCAAGACCTTCACGCAGGAATTGCGTCTGCAGGGGTCGGCGTTCGACGACAAGCTGGACTGGCTGATCGGCGGATTCTACGCCAATGAAAAGCTGGAGACGCGGGACAATCTGCGTTTTGGTACCCAATATGGGGCCTTTGCACCCTGCCGTATCGTGAACGCTGTCAATCCGGCGCTTGCATCACCGACCAGCACCGGCTGTCTTAGCGCCGGCGGTCGCGCCGTTCTGCAAGCTGCCAATGGTGGCGCAGGCGCATTTGGTGCCGCAACTCCGCTGATCTTCGCCGGACTCGATAATCTGGCGCAGATCAATGACCGGGGTACGGTGCTGGATGTCTACAATCAGAAAAGCGAAAATTTCGCGGTTTTCACCCACAATATCTTCCACATCACAGACAAGCTCGATCTGACTTTGGGCCTGCGCTATACGGATGAAACCAAGAAATTCAATGCAGCCTTCTCCAACGACAATACGATGTGCCCGACGCAACGCGCGTTGTTCACGCCGTTGCTCGGCGGGCCGCTTGGTGGATTGGCGGCAGGCCTGATCGGTCTGTCCTGCCAGGGCAATTCCACTGCGGAACTGGACGGGGTTACATTGAGCGACAGCCGGAGCGAGAGCGAATTTACCGGTACCGCGATCCTTTCCTACAAGCCAACCGACGACCTGCTGCTCTACGGCAGCTATTCGCGCGGCTACAAGGCTGGCGGTTTCAATCTCGACCGTTCTGCCTTGACCAGTTCAACATTGGTCAATCCGGCAGTGGCTGGCAATACCGCCAATCTTCAGTTCGACCAGGAAACGGTGGATGCGTTCGAAATTGGCGCAAAATATTCGACCCGGGAATTTTCGGTGAGCGTTGCGGCCTTCCGTCAGCAATTCTCCAATTTCCAGCTGAATACCTTCAACGGCTCGGTTTTCCTTGTGCAGAATATCAACGGCTGCAGCGCGGATTTGGGAACGACCGACAGCGATGCAAGCGCTGCGACCGGTTCGTGTAATCCTGACGATGTCAAATATGGCGTGGTCGCGCAGGGTGTCGAACTGGAGGCGTCGATCAATCCGGTCAACTATGTCAACATCTCGATGGGCCTGACCTATACCGATACCAGCTATGAAAAAGACCTGGTCGGCAAGGATAGCGGCGCTGCCCTGGATCCGGCCTTGCGCCTGCTGCCGGGCGACAATCTGTCGAATGCGCCGGAAATCACGGCAACAGCGTCCCTGTCCTACACGCCGCCGCTTGGAAATACCGGCTTGACCGGCCTGTTTTACATCAACGCACGTACGACCAGTGATTATAACACCGGTTCGGATCTGCTGTATGGCAAGGAACAGGACGGTTTCACTCTGGTCAACGGACGGATTGGCGTTCGTGGTCCGGATGAAGCATGGGCGATCGAAGGCTGGGTACAGAATATGTTCAATGTCGATTATTCGCAGGTTGCGTTCAACACGCCCTTCGTCGCATCGCAGCAGACCTATTCGGCGTTCCTGGCAGAGCCAAGAACCTATGGCATCACGGTACGTGGCCGTTTCTAGAGCCAGCCACAGATACTGACTATCGCGAGGCGTGCGGTTCCCAAGGGATCGCACGCCTTTTTCTTTGTCCGGCCCTCCGGCCGTGCTGCTTGACGAATCCCCCCGGAATCCCTAAATTTGGGCCATGGCTATATTACCGATCCTCGAGGTGCCTGATCCGCGCCTGAAAACCGTGTCCGAACCCGTGACGGTGTTTGACGACGAGCTGAAGACGCTGGTCGATGACATGTTCGAAACGATGTACGACGCGCCGGGCATCGGTCTGGCCGCGATCCAGGTCGGCGTGCCCAAGCGGGTGCTGGTAATCGACCTGCAGGAACCGGCGCCGCACGAACACGAGCATGGCGAACATTGCGACCATGACCATGGCGTGATCAATGACCCGAAGGTTTTCATCAATCCGGAGATTCTCGACCCGTCCGAGGACCTGAATGTCTATAGCGAAGGCTGTCTGTCGGTGCCCGACCAATATGCCGAGGTCGAACGCCCCGCGACGATCACCGCCCGCTGGCAGGATGTCGACGGCAAGCAATATGAAGAACAGATCGACGGTCTGCTGGCGACCTGCTTGCAGCACGAGATGGATCATCTCGAAGGTATCCTGTTCATTGATCATCTGTCGCGGCTGAAGCGGCAGATGGTGCTGAAGAAGCTGGCCAAGCTGCGCAAGGAGCATGGGATTGCGGCGTAGCAGTTTTCTCGCTTGCAGAAAATCACGCCAAGTGCTAGTTCTTGGTTTGTTCAACTAGTTTGGTTTGTTGAACAATGGCTAACTAGTGACAAAGCATAGTGATTATTTGCCGCCCCGAGTGAAAAGTTTTCTTCAAAAGCGAAATGCTCCTTTTACAGGATAGCGCGTGAGTAGGGGACATCTCCGAATCGGTTCCGCAATATACAGCGAACTTTGTCACCAAAATCGTAGAAAGGGGAACTGCAGTGCAGTATCTCTATGTTCTGCGCTTGGGTGATGACGGCCTCTACTATTGGTATGCTTACTCTGCTTGTGGTGCATTTTTGTGTAGCGCTCGCAAAGGGTTTGGTACTGAGAAAGAAGCGGTCCGGAACATTCAACTTCGGTTGGGTTGATGGGCTTTCATTCAGCGTACTGCGGGCGACTTAGGTCGTCCGCAGATTGCGCGATGGAGAGATAATAGTGGATCCAGTTTTTGTTATATTCGCCATCGTCGTCGCTCTCTTGGGCGGGATTGCGCTGGGCTGGCTGCTCGGCGGCAAACTCGCCAAGGATGCCGCGCATGCGACAGACGCGCTGCGGATTACGCTCGACGGGGTACGCGACGAGCGTGATGCCGCCAGAACCGAACTGGCTGCGCTGCAGGCGGATGCGCGCAATCATGAAAAACAGATGCAGCAGCTGATCGAGGCGAAAGAAGCGCTGTCGGCGCAATTTTCCGAGATCGGCGCCAAAATGCTGGAAACGGCGCAGCGGCAGTTTCTGGAGCGCGCTGACCAGCGTTTTGACCAGGCCAACGAGAAAGGCGGCGAGAAGATCGCCAAATTGCTGCAGCCGGTGCACGAACGGCTGGCGACCTATGAGGCATCAATCACCAAGATCGAGAAGGAACGCACCGAATCCTATGCCGGGATTACCGCGACCATCGAACAGGTGCGGCAGGGGCAGGACCGGGTGCAGCAGGAAGCGGCGCGCCTGGTCAACAGTCTGCGCAATGCACCGAAATCGCGTGGCCGCTGGGGCGAGCAGCAGTTGAAGAACGTGCTGGAGACCTGTGGACTGTCCGAACATACCGACTTTGTCACCGAACAGAGCATCGACACCGACGAAGGCCGGTTGCGGCCCGATGCGGTGATCAACGTGCCGGGCGGGCGCAAGCTGGTGATCGATGCCAAGGTGTCGCTCAACGACTATCAGGACGCGTTCGAGGCGGACGACGAGGCTGCGCGCAGCTTTGCCATGGCGCGGCACTGCAATTCGATGAAGGCGCATATCGATGGCTTGTCGAAAAAGGCCTATTGGGACCAGTTCGAGGATGCGCCGGATTATGTGATCATGTTTGTCCCCGGCGAGCATTTTCTTGCCGCGGCGCTGGAACATGAACCGACCTTGTGGGACCATGCGTTCGAGAAGAAGGTGCTGCTGGCGACACCTACCAATCTGGTGGCGATCGCGCGGACCGTGGCCGGGGTCTGGCGGCAAGAGAAGATGGCGGCAGAAGCCAAGCAGATCGGGCAATTGGGCAAGGAAATGTACGACCGGCTAGCGGTTGCGGGGGAGCATCTCAAGCGGATGGGCTCCGGCCTTGGCAGCGCGGTCGGCAATTACAACAAGTTCGTCGGCAGTTTCGAGCGCAATGTGATGGCCACGGGGCGCAAGTTCGCCGAACTGCAGATCGAGACCGGCAAGAAGGAGCTGGATCCGGTGCCGGAAATCGAAGCCTTGCCGCGCTACAGCGACAGCGTCGCGGACAAATTGATCGAGGATGACCGCGAAATCAGCGAACAGGCCGCCGAATAGCGGCTACGGAGCTTCCGCACCTTCGGTTACCGTGCCACCGCAGCCGTTCAGCGTGCCGGTGTCGCTGACCTCGAGCTTCACCGTGTCGGCATAGGTGCGGTCGCTCATGCCATCGCTGCATTTCTCGTCGCTGGTAACATAAATGTTGATGTTATGGCGGTCGGAAAAGCCCTTGATCACCCAGCCGGTGTCGGTTTTCTTCATCTGGTGGATGCCCAGGCTGAAATCATTGCCTTCCTGGTTGGAAAAGGCGATTTCCTCGCCCTTGATTTCGACCGTCCAGCCCGGCTCGGTACCAAGCGCCTTATAGTCGCCGAGTTTTTCCGCAACCACAGGCTTTTCTGCGGTTTCTTCACAGCCTGCCAATGCCAGCGCGGCCAGTGAAGCCAACAAGATGGTTCTTGTCATATATTATCCCCCCTATTTTTACGGCGATAATGGTCCGATAATCGTCGCATGGCAAGGGATGACAGCAAGATTGCATTTCGTATGGGCTCGCTCCGGGCGCGAAACAGGGCGGTTGGCAAATCCCGGGCGGATGATAGCAATGACATTCCGGTGATCCGGAGCCGATTTTGCCATGCACAGCGGCACGAGACTGTCGTGTTTGGACGATAACAATAACATTATGGTGATGCGGGGCGGAGTCTTGTATCGGCGGGCAGGGGACGGCGACCGCTGGGAGCGCTCCGCGGTCGCTGACAGCAGTCTTGCCGTTCGGGTCCGATCATCTCTTCAGGAAACGGTTCGGCTATGGCCGCGATGGCAGGCGGCGAGAGACCATGAACGTAAGTTTATTGTCCCGATCGATGGCACCGCGCCGCTAGTCCCGCTACATCACGCAAGCGGCCATTTCACAGGCGAAACAATAATGTTATCGTTCCCGGAATTCTGCGGGATTCAGCGATAATTCGATTAAAAATGGCAGAGCTGCCCAACTAGTCCTGGCGGCTCTGGTTCAGTACCTCATAGGCCATGACAGAGGCTGCTACGGCGGCGTTGAGACTGTCGGCCTTGCCCATCATCGGCATCTTGACAAGAAGGTCACAGTCCGCCTCATATTCGCCGGGCAAACCCTGCGCCTCGTTGCCGATCAACAGGAACGTGGGAGCCGTATAACGGACCGACTGGTAGTCCTTGTCGGTGTTGAGGCTGGTGCCGACCAGTTCACCCGGTCCGCTGCGCAGCCACGCGAGAAATTCGGGCCAGCGTGCCTGACTGATTGTCTGGGTGAAAATCGCGCCCATGCTGGCGCGCACCGCCTCGACCGAAAAGGGATCGACGCAGTCGTCGATCAGGATCAGGCCGCCGGCCCCGACGGCATCGCCGGTCCTCAATATCGTCCCGAGATTGCCAGGGTCCCGGAGCGCCTGCGCCACCAGCCAGATTCTGGCCGTTGATCGGTCCAGTTCGGCGAGCGAGACCGGGTGATCGGCGTAAATGCCGATGATCGATTGCGGGTTCGACTTGCCCGACAATTTGGCGATGATCGCTTCGCTGGTTTCGATGACGTCGCCGCCGGCAGCAACCGTCGCCGCTTCTATTTTTTGGGCCAGTGGATGCAGCTCGCTACCTTCGACGACCACCAATATCCGTGGAGTTCTGCCGCTTTCCAGCGCCTCGGTCAGGATTCGCAGGCCTTCGGCGAGAAACAGCCCCTCGCGTTTGCGATGCTTTTTCTCGCGCAGGCTTCTCAGCCGCTTGATTGTCGGGTTGGAAAAACCGGTAATCTGGTGGCGCATGGACTTAGTCTTCGCCGAAACCGTCGACTACCAGACCGGTCATTTTTTCCAGCGCGCTTTCCGCCTGATCGCCGGAAACAATGATCTCGATCGAGTCCCCCTTGGCGGCCCCGAGCATCATCAGGCCCATGATCGACGTTCCGGTTACTTCGGTACCGTCTTTCGCCACCTTGACATTGACGCCATCGGGCAATTTGCTGACATAGGTGACGAACTTGGCGCTGGCCCTGGCATGAAGACCCCGGCTGTTGGTGATTTCGACGGTTTTGCGGAGTTCGCTCATGCGTCGCTGCCCAATATTTCCGAGGCGACGCTGATATATTTCTGTCCGGCTTCCTTGGCAGCGACGATGGCGGAAACGATATCCATGGACTTGCGGGCCCCGTCCAGCCGTATGAGCATCGGCAGATTTACACCGGCGATAACCTCGACCTTGCCTCTTTCCATCAGTGAAATCGCAAGGTTGGAAGGCGTGCCGCCGAACAGGTCGGTCAGGATGATGACGCCATCGCCGGAATCGACCTTCTCGATACAGTCCGCAATTTCCTTGCGTCGTTCTTCCATATCATCACGCGCGCCAATTCCAATAGCGGCGATAGCCTTTTGCGGGCCGACAACATGCTCCATGGCAATGACAAATTCCGTTGCCAAATGCCCGTGTGTCACGAGAACCAATCCAATCATGCCGATTAAATTCCCTTGTCCCCGTTTAATTTTTGCATGGATTCCAGTGCTTCCATAGGTCTAGAAGCCAAATTGCGATGCAGGACATTGGGGGAAAAACCCGCTGCACGCAAGTCTTTGCTCAGGCGTTGGGCAACATGCACCGATCGGTGACGCCCTCCGGTGCAGCCAATCCCGATATTTACATAGGCTTTGCCGGCATCCTGATAGCGGGGGAGCAGGAATTTGAGCATGTCCAAGATCTTTTCGATCATCTCGTCATAAGCGGGATCCTTGCTGATATAGTCTCCCACCTCCGGATCGAGCCCGGTCAACAGCTTCAGTTCGGGCTCCCAGAACGGGTTGGCGAGAAAGCGGACATCGAACAGCAGATCAATATTATTGGGAAGACCCCGGGAAAAGCCGAAACTGGTGATCGTTACGGTGGTGACGGCAGTCCTGTTGAACGTGAACTGCTCGCGGATTTGCCGCTGTAAGTCGTTGGCGGTCAGGTCGGTGGTGTCGATGACGTGGTCGGCCCAGCGGCGGAATGGTGCGAGCATTGTTCTTTCCATCGCGATGCCCTGTTTTGCCGGGCGATCAAGCGCAAGCGGATGGCGTCGGCGCGTTTCACTGTAGCGTCGTTCCAGTTCGCCACCGGCACAGTCGAGGTAGAGCGTCGATATCAGATAATCCTGCTTGTTTTGCAGACGCTTGATCCCGGCGATCAGCTTGTCGGGCTCGAAGCCCCGGGTCCGGCTGTCGAATCCCAGCGCCAGGGGCGGATCGCTGTCGCTGCGGGATTTGGACGGGGGCGTGTCGAGTAGTCGCTCAATCAATCGGAACGGGAAATTGTCGACCGTCTCCCAACCGATGTCTTCCAGCGTTTTCAGCGCAGTAGACTTGCCGGCGCCAGACAGGCCGGTGACCAGCAGAACGGGCTTGATACGTTTCTCGGTCATTGGTTGGCTGCGCCCTGCATTATCCGTCGCAAGGCCCATTCTGCCTTGATTGCCGCGCTCGATTCCATGGCATCCAGTGTACAGGATGGCACCCGTATTCCCAGCAAAATCATATTTTTCCGATCGAGCGGAAATCGTTCGGGTTGTTGTTTCAGGTCTATAACCAACCGCAATGCTACGGCCGACCGATATTCACACTCGCAGATACCGAGCGAACGAATTTCGAGCTTGCCGGCGAGGCGAGGCGGCGGGCTGAGCAGCAAGTCATTGTTGTCGCGGACAATATCGACCTGGTCGTCGCTGATCAGTTCTGCTCCCCGGTCAATCAGCCGGAGAGCCAGGTCCGACTTTCCCATGCCCGACGCTCCGCGAATCAGGATGCCGGAGCCCGCAACTGCCACCGCCGTACCATGCACGGTTTCCCGATCCTTGCCTTCTGAGGTCATGGTCATTCCGGTGCCTTCGGCAGGCGTATCTCGAAACACGCGCCTTGCTCACCGCCCGGGCGATCAAGTATGGAAATCGTGCCCTGATGGCCTTCGACGATGGTCTTGGCGATTGCCAGTCCGAGGCCGCTGTGCTTGCCAAAGGCTTCGCCATCGGGCCGGGCTGAATGAAACCGCTGGAAAACCTGCTCCCGCTGGTCGGCACCAATTCCCGGTCCCTGATCGGCAACATGAATGACGATGTCGTCGCCATCCGGCGTTGCCAATATCTCGACCAAACCGCCATCCGGAGAGAAAGACACCGCATTGTCGAGCAGATTGCTGAACACCCGCTCCAGCCGACCGCCGTCCCCCATGACTCTGGCGACATCCTTTGCCGGTCGTGCAAAGGCGATATGGACGTCGAGATTCGACGCCCGCTGTTCGCGCGCCGCAAGCAGCTGCTCCAGCATCTTCCCGATATCGATCGGTTCAAACTTGGCGCGGGCCAGCTCGGCATCGACGCGAGAAGCATCGGAAATGTCGTTGATCAGACGGTCGATGCGGCGGACATCGTCGTTGGCGACGTCAAGCAGCTGTTTCCGCAGCTCCGGTGAATCCACGCGTTCCAGACCTTCTAGAGCTGACCTAAGCGAGGCGAGGGGGTTCTTGATTTCGTGACTGACGTCGGCGGCGAAGGCTTCCGTGGCGTTGATCCGGTCACGCAGGGCGTTGCTCATGTCGGAGAGGGCTCGGCTCAACTGGCCGATTTCGTCGCGGCGGCCCGGCATTCTCGGGATCGCGATCTCCTCCGACCGTCCCAACCGCACGCGCAGAGCCGCGCTGGCCAGCTTGCGGATCGGTCTGACAATCGTGCGGGCGAGAAAAAGCGAGAGCAAAATCGAGACCGTCGCGGCGACAAGTATGACGATCAGCACGCTGGTTCGTTCGGCCCGTACAATCCGGGTGATATCGCGTGCGTTGGCGGTCAGGAGGATCGTCCCGGTACCGTCGGGCAGCGATTTTCCGGCTACGATGACGGGGGTGCGGTCCGGTGCCAGGCTGACCGAACTGACCGCGCGAGGGCTGGTCCGGGCTGCGACGAGTTCCGGCCATTTCGAGAGAATATCCGTGCGGGGCTCGCGGAAATGGGGGACTGGCGCGCTGAAAACGAAATTCTCTATGGTCCGGTCGAGCAGCCGGGCAGCGTCCTTGCGCAGCGGCTCGGTCTTCGGGTCGATAAATTTATAGGTCGGTTTGGCGAGCGAAAAACTGTCGATAATTTTGATGCCTTCGGGACCATAAAGCCGCAGCCTTGCACCGAGATGGCCGGAAAATTGACGCATCAGAGACTTTTTATACTGCACGTCGCCGGCGGACAGCGCATCCGCCATGATCGTCAGCTGGACCCGTGCTTGGGCCAGTCTTTCCTCGGTCAGCCGGTCGCGATAATTGTTAAGATAGAACAGGCCACCGGCGAGCAGGGCAATCGCCAGAACATTGACGACCAATATGCGGGTCGTGAGCGAAAGCCGGGCTGACCAGCGCAGCGACAGGCCTTTGTCTCCATCCTGGCCGCCCTTATTCGGTGTAGCGATAACCGGCTCCATATAATGTATCTATAGCGTCAAATTCAGAATCGACTTCGCGAAACTTGCGCCGCAAGCGCTTGATGTGGCTGTCGATGGTGCGGTCGTCGACATAGACATCATCCTGATAGGCGGCGTCCATCAGCTGGTTACGGCTTTTCACGACGCCGGGCCGATGTGCCAGCGTTTCCAGAATCATGAACTCCGTCACTGTCAGGGTCACATTTTCCCCTTTCCACCGGACCAGATGGCGGGCTGGATCCATCTCGAGAGCGCCGCGTACCAGTGGTTCGGCCGTGTCCTCATCCTCGCCCTCGTCGATGGATTTGATGAAGTCCGTGCGCCGCAATATCGAACGGACCCGTGCGATCAGCAGACGCTGCGAGAAAGGCTTCTTGATATAATCGTCAGCCCCCATCGCAAGGCCCAGCGCCTCGTCCAGTTCCTCGTCCTTCGATGTCAGGAAGATGACCGGGACATTTGATTTTTCGCGTACGCGCCTGAGCAGCTCGAGGCCGTCCATCTTCGGCATCTTGATGTCGAACACCGCCAGATCAGGCGGATTCTCGAGTATGGCGTGAAGCGCCGCCTCACTGTCGGAATAGACACGCGTAATGAAGCCTTCGGCTTGCAGGGCGATCGATACTGATGTCAATATATTGCGGTCATCGTCGACAAGAGCAATATTGGCCGTCATTTTTGCGTTTCCTTTGCCGCTCGCGCCGGATGTGACCTAGTTTATTGGGTAATATGTTACAAGAGAGCTTGTCGGTAGAGCAACGGCGCGGGTACCTTTGCGCCCGTCCGGGCATATATTTTGTCGGGTGGTTGGGAAGAAATTTGACCGACTCGGCCCGGTCCAGTAAGCGCCATTTCAATTTCGCCGGATCCGCGCGATCTCAACCTGTTTCAAGCTTTAGGGGATTATCAGTGTCAAAAGTTTCGTCCGTGTCATTAAATGATCAAGGTTTTGCCAGTTCGGCGGAGCAACACTGGAATCTCGGTGCGCCGGCTCTGGTGGAAGCGGCCGTTGCCAGAGGCGAGGGCCATTTGGCCAAAGATGGCCCGCTGGTCGTCGAAACCGGCAAGCACACTGGCCGCTCAGCCAATGACAAGTTCATCGTGCGTGACGGCGAAACCGAAGACAGCGTCTGGTGGGGCAAGACCAATGTTCCCATGACCCCGGATCATTTTGCCGCGCTCAAGACCGACTTTATTGCCGCGCTCGCCGAGAAGGACACGCTCTTTGTGCAGGATCTGTTCGGTGGTTCGCAGCCGGAACATCGCGTGAATGTGCGCGTCATCAACGAGCTGGCCTGGCACAATCTGTTCATCCGCACGATGCTGGTCCGGCCCGAGGCCGACGAACTGGCGGCATTCGCCCCGGAATATACGATCATCGATCTGCCGAGCTTCAAGGCTGATCCCGCCCGCCACGGAACGCGCAGCGAAACCGTTATCGCGGTCAACCTGACCGAGAAGCTGATCCTGATCGGCGGCACCGCTTATGCCGGCGAGATGAAGAAGTCGGTCTTCGGCCTGCTCAACTATCTGCTGCCGCTCGATTCGGTGATGCCGATGCATTGCTCGGCCAATATTGGTCCAGAAGGCGATACGGCTATTTTCTTTGGCCTGTCGGGCACCGGCAAGACGACGCTGTCGGCGGATGCCAGCCGTGTGCTGATCGGCGATGACGAACATGGCTGGTCGGATACTGCGGTATTCAATTTTGAGGGCGGCTGCTACGCCAAGATGATCCGGCTTTCCGAGGATGCGGAACCGGAAATCTACGCGACCACGCGGCGGTTCGGAACCGTACTCGAAAATGTCGTGATGGACCCGGAAACGCGGGAACTCGATCTCGACGACAACAGCAAGGCGGAAAATACCCGCGGTGCCTATCCGATCGAATTCATTCCCAACGCCTCGGAAGAAAATATGGGGCCGGTGCCGAAGAATATCATCATGCTGACCGCGGATGCGTTCGGCGTCTTGCCTCCGATCTCGCGTCTGACGCCCGAGCAGGCGATGTATCACTTCCTGTCCGGTTACACGGCGAAGGTCGCCGGCACCGAGATCGGTGTGACCGAGCCGGAAGCAACCTTCTCGACCTGCTTTGGCGCACCATTCATGCCGCGCCATCCTTCGGTTTACGGCAACCTGCTGAAAGAGCGGATCGCCAAGGGCGGTGTACGCTGCTGGCTGGTGAATACCGGCTGGACAGGTGGCAAATATGGCGAAGGCAGCCGGATGCCGATCAAGGCGACCCGGGCGCTGCTGAATGCGGCACTGGACGGCAGCCTCAACGACGGCGAATTCCGGACCGACGAGAATTTCGGCTTTGAAGTGCCAGTGGCGGTGCCCGGCGTCGACAGCGCGATCCTCGACCCGCGTTCGACCTGGTCCGACGCGGCTGCTTATGACGAAACCGCGCAGAAACTGGTCAAATTGTTCATCAACAATTTCGAGCAATTTGCCGAGCACGTCGACCAGAACGTCCGCGAAGCCGCACCCACCGCGGCCTGATCGATCCTTTCCCTCCGCCGCGATGCCTTACGGGGCATCGCGGCGGATGAGGATATCTACCTGTTCGAGGTTGCTGCCGGGCGTATAGATCACGGTTTCCCTTCTGACAGGATCTGCCGATTGCGAGAGCCGGTCTATCCGGCCGTGGGAGACGATGTCGGCGATGATTTCTGCTATCCGCTCTTCCGCTTCGGCTTCTGAATAATCCGGCGGGATGGCGATCCTGATTTCCTGTCCGGTGAAATAGTGCAGGCCCGTTGTGGTGAACTGATGCGGGGAGATCTCCCTGCAAGCGACGTGAAATCGCGATGGGAACCGGCCGCGGACGAGATATTCGCTGACCGCGTCTTCAAACCAGGCAAAACTGCCGAGAATCCGCGCAGGCATCCAGGCCGCAGCCGTTGCTTCCAGGCTTTTGCCAATCCATTGACCGAGCATCAATAGCCGGCTGTGAACCTCCTCAATCTGCGCAGCTCCGGCGACATGCTCCCCCGGCGCGATGCCGATGGCGGACTCGCTGGCGGACGGCAGATCACAGAACAGCAGATCACAGGTTCTTGCAGTCAGTTTCCTGCCAGTCTCCTCCGGCGTCAGGGGTGTCAGAACGAACGGCATGGCGTCGACGATGACCTCCACCATCTCCAGATCGCGGAACCTGGCAGGATTGACCGAAACTTTCCCTCTCGCCGCTCCGCACCAGCGAAGATTCGCCAAGTCCATATGGCAGGCTTTCGGGACGACGATCAGCAGGGGAGGTTGAGGATACATGAAGTTGGCTCCGTTTCCGCGAGATCTGGTCCTTATGTTCCGTGTATGTTCTAGCAAAAGGGCGCGGGTCTGGCAATCACGATTGATCACAGCTTCAGGGAGGGGCGGCGGAAGACGGTCAGTTCCGCGAAAGATTTGATTGTCAGCCTGCCGCTGCCCCGATAACGGTCATAGCATGACCAACCTGATCCTATCGGTGCTGATGCTGGCCGGAGCCGCGCTGTTTGCTGGCGGCATCTATATTCTGCGCAAGGGAACCAACCGCAAGCAGGGCTGGCTGATGCTGGTCGCCGCAGCGGTCATGTTTGCCAATGTCGGTATCTGGACCATCCCGACGCCCGAGAGCAATCTTCCGGTTGCGTCCGGGGCCGCCGACTGAATCTATTTGATTGGCGAATCCGGCGCGAGGCGCATGTCGAGATAATTGTCGATCGAACCCATCAGCAGTTCCATTTCGTTTTCATAGAAATGGTTGGCGCGAGGTATCTCATCATGGTGGATGGTGATGTGCTTCTGGGTGCGCAGCTTGTCGACCAGCTTCTGCACCGCGCTGGGGGTGACGACCTCGTCGTTGACGCCCTGAACAATGATCCCCGAGGAGGGGCAGGGTGCGAGAAAATTGAAGTCGTACATGTTGGCCGGTGGCGATACCGAGATGAAGCCGCGGATTTCCGGGCGGCGCATCAGCAGCTGCATGCCGATCCACGCGCCAAAGCTGTATCCGGCGATCCAGGTGGTTTGCGCTTCGGGATGGAAGCTCTGCACCCAGTCGAGTGCTGCTGCCGCGTCGGACAGTTCTCCGATGCCATTGTCGAACACGCCCTGCGAGCGCCCGACGCCGCGAAAATTGAAGCGAAGGGTCGCGAAGCCGCGTTTCACGAAGGTCTTGTACATTGCCTGCGTGATCCGGTCGTTCATCGTACCGCCGGCCTGCGGGTGCGGGTGCAAAATCATCGCAACCGGAGCGCGGTCACGGGGTCCTGGGCTGAAGCGGCCTTCGAGGCGGCCTTCGGGTCCGGTAAAAATTACATCTGGCATGGATTTTCAATTCTTCGATCAAAATTAGATTTTCCAGAGCACGAAGATATAGAATAGCTTTTGCGCTGGATGCTGCGCCTATATAGGGTGAGTGACCAAATCCGCAACTCAATCCCGCAAGCCAGAGAGATTTTGCCGCTATCGTGACCGATCCCCAACGCATCTATCTCGACCATGCCGCGACGGCTCCGATGCTTGATGCCGCCAAGAAGGCCTGCGCCGAGGGCTTTGAATTATGGGCCAACCCGTCCTCTCCGCATGGCGACGGGCGGGCGGCGCAGTCGATGCTGGAAAATGCACGACGCCGGTTCAGGGATGCGCTGAACTGGGACGGGGATGTCATTTTTACCAGCGGCGCGAGCGAGGCCGTGCAGATCGCGCTGACCAAGTCAAAGCCCGCCACGCAATTCGTGTCGCCGGTCGAACATGACGTGGTTCTGAGATTTGCGCCGGAGGCCCAAAGAATACCGGTCGACGCCAACGGCATGGTCCTGCCGACGAATCTCAATCATCTGCTGAAAGGGGCGGAAGGCCCGGCGCTGGTGGCCATCCAGTCGGTCAACAATGAAACCGGCGTGATGCAGGACATGGAGGCGCTGGCGAAAGTGGTGCGCGACCGGGGCAGCCATCTGCTGGCCGACTGTTCGCAATCGGTGGGCAAGCTGCCTCTGCCGGATGCCGACCTTATCGTCGTTGCCGGGCATAAATTTGGCGGACCTCCGGGCGTTGGCGCGCTGCTGGTCAGGGATTTGCGGCTGCTGCGGGCCGATGGTGGCCAGGAGCAGGGTTACCGGTCCGGGACGCAGAATCTGCCTTATATCCTTGGCATGACCGCTGCGCTGGAAGCGCCGGCAAACTGGGCCGGGCGTGCTGCCGAACTGCGCAAGCAACTGGATGACGCGATCAGAAAGGAAGGCGGCGCCGTGATCGCGGACCAAGCACCGCGCATTGCCACGATCGCCAGCTATCACATGCCCGGTGTTGCTGCCAATACGCAGCTGATTAAGTTCGACATGGCCGGATTTTCGGTGTCCGCCGGCAGTGCCTGTTCGTCGGGGACGCTCAAGGCCAGCCATGTGCTGGAGGCCATGGGCACCGATGCGCAGGTCGCGCGCGAAGTGATCCGGGTCAGCATCGGACGGAACACGACACGGAATCATATCTATGCGTTTCTCGAGCGATGGAAGGCTATTTTTGCCGAAGCCGGGCGGGCCTGAGGCGGGTAAATGACTCCCATCTATCTCGATAATCAGGCGACCACGCCGCTCGCGCCGGAAGTGTTTGATGCCATGTTGCCCTGGCTGAAGGACAATTTTGGCAACCCGCACAGCCCGCACAGCCTGGGCCGCAAGGCCGCTGCTGCGGTTGAAGTGGCCCGTGATCAGGTGGCAGCGCTGCTGCCCGAAGGGGGGCGGGTGATCTTTACCGGCAGTGCCACCGAGGCCATCAACCTGGCAATCGGAGCGGTCCGTGCCCGCAAAGGGCGTGACCGGATTGCCGTTATCGACACCGAACATGCTGCGGTTCGCGACACCGCGCTCTGGTACGGCACGCAGGGTTTCGAAACACGATTGCTTCCGGTCGACGCTGACGGGCTGGTCGTAGTGGAAGAACTGGAAGCATGTTTGAGCCATCAGACAGCGCTGGTCGGCGCGATGCTGGTCAACAACGAGATCGGCGTGGTTCAGCCGGTGGACCATATTGCGGACATGGCGCATCGGGCAGGCGCACTGCTGCTCTGTGATGCGGTGCAGGGTTTCGGTCGCGTCGCTATCCCGGCGCAGGCCGACCTGATCGCCCTGTCCGGACACAAGATCTACGGTCCCAAGGGCATCGGAGCCCTGTGGGT
>CAWUKF010000002.1:0-33290 GCA_963922745.1 uncultured Sphingomonadales bacterium | reverse complement strand
GAGGCCGCGCGGCGCACCGCCAAGCAGGATGTGCTCGGTCAGCGCGCGGTGTACGGGAACGACAAATCCGGGAACGGCTTCGGCTGGCATGCTGTCCATCAGACCAGTGCTCCGCCGCCGAACGAGAAGAAGGACAGGAAGAAGGACGATGCGGCAAAGGCGATCGATAGCCCAAAAACGATCTGGATCAGACGGCGAAATCCGCCCGACGTGTCACCGAATGCCAGCGTGAGCCCGGTCGCAATGATGATGATCACCGCCATGATCTTGGCGACCGGGCCTTGAATGGATTCAAGAATCGACTGAAGCGGAGCTTCCCAGGGCATTGACGAACCTGCTGCGTGGGCAGGGCTCGCCACCGAAAGCATAACGAACCCGCCGACAAAACACGAATATACGCGCGCACGGGTACGGATGAGGGTCTGGATCACTTATGTTCTCCTTGGGGTTCAGGGGTGATGGGAAAGATCTGATAGTCGCCGGAGGCATCGAGGCCGCGCACCTGGGCAAGTTCGGACAAGCGCCGCCCGGCGCCGTCGCGTACCAGAATGGCGATGACATCGATGGTCTCGGCAATGAGCGCGCGGGGCACGGTCACCACACTTTCCTGGATCAGCTGTTCCATGCGCCGCAAGACGCCAAGCGCGGTTCCGGCATGGATCGTACCAACCCCACCCGGATGGCCAGTGCCCCATGCCTTCAACAGATCAAGCGCCTCGGCGCCGCGCACCTCGCCGACAGGGATACGGTCTGGCCGCAGGCGAAGCGCCGAGCGGACAAGGTCCGAAAGACTTGCAACGCCTTCCTTTGTCCGCAGCGACACCAGATTGGGCGCAGCACATTGCAGCTCGCGGGTATCCTCAATGAGGACAACGCGGTCGCTGGTCTTGGCAACCTCCGCCAGCAATGCATTGGTGAGGGTGGTCTTCCCGGTTGATGTACCGCCGGCAACGAGGATATTCTTGCGGCCAGCAACGGCACCAGCCAGCGCGCTCGCCTGCCAGTCCGCCATCACGCCTGCACCGACATAATCGGCTAGCGTAAACACAGCGACCGCAGGCTTGCGGATCGCAAAGCTCGGCGCTGCGACCACCGGTGGCAGCAAGCCTTCGAAGCGCTCGCCGGTATCGGGTAGTTCAGCGGACACGCGCGGGCAGCCGCCATGGACCTCCGCGCCAACATGATGCGCCACCAGCCGGATGATCCGCTCTCCTGTATCGGCGGGCATTGTCTGCCCCGTATCGGCAATTCCTGAACCCAACCGGTCTATCCAGAGCCGTCCGTCAGGATTGAGCATGACCTCGATGACAGAAGCATCGCTGAGCCAGACTTCAATCTCGGGTCCGAGCGCAGTGCGCAGCATGCGCGCGCCGCGCGATGAAGCTTGCGTTCGGAGTGGAATGACGCTCATGCAAATGCCTCTTGTCTGCGAACGGCCGACAATCGGCAGTTCGTGAGGCAGAGTAAAAAGACATCAGATCGCGCCAAAGCAACAGCTTCTTGCGCCGAGCGCAGGATAGCGAAAATTTACCAAGGAACGACGGCAGGCCGTGAGGCGAGGGGACAATCTGCGATCAGCAATCACTCTCAGGTTTGGGCATCCATATCCAGAAATTTGCTTATCAGATTCGGCCAGTTTGCCGATGATCGGCGGTCAGAACGAGTCCGACGCCGCCTGCGCAGGCCCCGCGATATCAGCATCGGAAATGACCTAAATCAATTCATATCCACCTCCATAGGGGTAGGCCAGCATCCAATGCGGCGAAATTGGTGAGTGAGACGTGCTTGCCCCGCTCTGACTTGTTGGAACACGAAAGGCTTGTTGAAACATGGATTTTTCTCTCTCTGATACCCAGATGAGTTGGCGCGATCGGGTGCGTGCCTTCATGGTGGACCATGTCTATCCCGCCGCAGACCAATATAAGGAACATGTGCAAGCCTCTTCCAAAACGCGCTGGGATGTTCCGCCGGTTGTCGAGGAGCTAAAGGCGCGGGCTTATTCGGAGGGGTTGTGGAATCTGTTCCTGCCGCCGTCGGAACATGATGATGACGAATATTTCGGTGCTGGCTTGTCCAATCTGGAATATGCCTTGTGTGCCGAAGAAATGGGGCGCGTGAGCTTTGCTTCCGAAGCCTTTAATTGCTCGGCGCCGGATACCGGCAACATGGAAGTGCTTCACCGCTATGGCACGGTCGAGCAGAAGGCAGCGTGGCTGCGCCCGCTGATGGACGGAGAGATCCGGTCGGCATTTCTGATGACCGAGCCCGATGTTGCCTCGTCGGACGCTACCAATATCCAGACCTCGATCCGCCGCGACGGGGATCATTATGTGATCAACGGGCGAAAATGGTGGTCGTCGGGCGTCGGAGACAGCCGCTGCAAGCTTGCCATTGTGATGGGCAAGACCGATCCCGATGCCGCCACCCATCAGCAGCAATCCCAGATATTGGTGCCGATGGATACGCCGGGTGTCGAGGTCGTGCGGATGCTCCCGGTCTTCGGTTATGATGGCGCCCCGCACGGTCACGCCGAGGTCGTGTTGCGCGATGTTCGTGTGCCAGCCACCAACATCATCCTGGGGGAAGGCAGAGGCTTTGAAATTGCGCAGGGCCGCCTCGGGCCTGGCCGCATCCACCATTGTATGCGGGCGATCGGTGCTGCCGAAGTCGCGCTCGAGAAAATGGCCGATCGGCTGTTGTCGCGTGTCGCCTTTGGCAAACGGCTGGCCGATCAGTCGGTGTGGGAGCAGCGGATCGGCGAAGCCAGAATCGACATTGAAATGACCCGGCTGCTCTGCCTCAAGGCAGCCGACATGATGGACAAGACCGACAACAAGACCGCGAAACTGGAAATTGCGATGATCAAGGGCGCCGCGCCGCGCACCGCTTTGCGGGTGCTCGACAATGCGATGCAGGCCCATGGCGCGGGCGGATTGTCCGACGATTTCGGACTGGCCGAGACCTACGCCGGGATGCGCGCGCTGCGGATTGCCGACGGCCCTGACGAAGTTCACTTGCGATCGATCGCCCGCATCGAACTGCGCCGCCATGGTGAGCGGATGCAGGCGTGGAGAGGCCGAAAAGGATAAGATCGGGAGCATGACGGAAGATCCGTTTGAACTGTTCGGCCAATGGTATCGCGAGGCGGAACGGTGCAAGGAAATCGACGATGCCAGCGCGGTCAATCTCGCCACCGCGTCACCGTCGGGCGCGCCGTCCAGCCGGATGGTCCTGCTCAAGGGCTTTGACCAGGACGGCTTTGTCATTTTCACCAATTTGAGAAGCCGCAAGGGGAAAGAGCTGGAGCAAAATGGCCAGGCGGCGCTATGTTTCTATTGGGCTCCGCTTGCCCGGCAAATCCGGATCGAGGGCAGCGTTGTTCCGGTAAACGATGAGGAGGCGGATCAATATTTTGGATCCCGTCCGCTAAAGAGCAGGATTGGGGCGTGGGCATCAAGGCAGTCCGAACCGCTGGAAAGCCGGACCGCCTTGTTGAATCGGGTGGTCATCCAGACGGTGCGCCTTGCGCAAGGAGAAGTGGCTCGCCCGGCCTTCTGGTCGGGTTTTCGGATCGTTCCCGATCGAATGGAATATTGGACCAATGGCGAATATCGTCTCCACGACCGGATCCTTTACACTAGAGGCATGGACGGGCGCTGGCAGCACGGTCTTCTCTATCCCTGATTGCCCGGCGCTTTGGAGTGACCAATCATCCGCATTTGGAATAGCCACAGTCAAGGCAGCTGTCGCAGCCTTCCTTCCTGACGATGGACAAGCTGCCGCATTGTTTGCAGCATAGGGTCGGTCGTTCCGATTCCGGCATTTCTGCCACGGAAACCTTCTGATCCTGCCGCACAAACGCATCCGTTGCCGAGACGCTGGCGACAGCGACATGATCGGCACCCTGCATATGGCGTTCAATGATCGAACCGATCGCCGCGAGCAGGGAGGGAACATAGCGGCCCTGGATCCAGCTGCCGCCGCCGGGATCGAAAACCGCCTTGAGTTCTTCGTGGACAAAGGCAACATCGCCGCCGCGCCGGAACACCGCCGAGATCATCCGCGTCAGCCCGAGCGTCCAAGCATAATGTTCCATGTTTTTCGAATTGATAAAAATCTCGAACGGCCGCTCTTTGCCGTTTTCCAACAGATCGTTGATCGTGATATAGACGGCATGGGCGCTGTGCGGCCATTTCAGCTTGTAGGTTGCGCCGGTCAGCCGGTCTTCGCGCGGCGCAAGCGGAATCAGACGCGCTTCCTCGGTCGGCTCTTCATCGGTCTCAGGCGTATTTTCCGAACCGTCGACGCTCAGGACAGCGCCGGTAATCGCATTGGGCCGGTAGGTCGTCATCCCCTTGCAGCCGAGCCGGTAGCCCTCGACATAAACGTGGGCGAAGGATTCGAAGTCGATATCTTCCGGACAGTTGATAGTTTTCGAGATCGAACTGTCGATCAGTTGCTGCGCCGCCGCGAGCATCTTGAGATGATCCGACGGAGCGAGATCCTGGGCGCTGACAAACAGGTCCGAAGGCGGAATGTCATCGCCCCGGAGATCCCGCCATTTCTGCATGGCATAATCTTCGACCTTTTCCTCGCGGGCGCTGCCGTCCCTGTTCAAGATGCGGCGGTTGTAGGAATAGGCAAAGACCGGCTCGATACCAGAAGAGACATTGCCGGCCAGCAACGATGTCGTGCCGGTGGGCGCGATCGACGTCAGGCAGCCGTTTCGCAAACCATGTTGCTTTATCTGGTTGCGGCTTTTGGCGTCGAGCGCGGCCAGTCCAGGCTGTTTTAGAATTTTCTTGGCATAATCCGGGAAACGGCCCTTTTCTTCGGCCAGGGCGGCCGAGGCGCGATAGGCCGCGCGTTTGATCAGGCCCAGCCAGTGGCGGGTGAGGTCGGCGGCTTCATCCGACCCATAGGTCTTTCCACAGAATAGCAGGGCATCGGCAAGCCCGGTAATGCCCAAGCCGATGCGGCGTTTCGCTTTCGCTTCGGCTTCTTGCTGCGGCAATGGAAAGAGCGAAATATCGATCACATTGTCGAGAAAACGGACGGCGGTGGTCACCAGGCTGACCAGCGCTTCATCCTCAATTTGCGCGCGATCGGTGAAATGGCCCTCGACCAGTGCCGCCAGATTGATCGAACCGAGCAGGCAAGCGCCATAAGGCGGCAACATTTGCTCGCCGCACGGATTGCTGGCGCTGATCGTTTCACAATATTCCAGATTATTCTGCTGGTTGACCCGGTCGACAAAAATGACACCCGGTTCGGCCGTATCATAGGTTGAGCGCATCAGCCGCTCCCACAGGTCGGTCGCGGCAACGGTGCGATGCACTTTGCCGTCAAAGACCAGCGGCCAGTCGCCTTTCTCGGCGAGGCATTGCATGAATGCGTCGGACACCAGCACCGAGAGATTGAAATTGCGCAACCGGGTGCGATCATGTTTGGCGTCGATAAATTCCTCGATGTCGGGGTGGCTGATATGCATGCAGCCCATCATCGCGCCGCGGCGCTGACCGGCAGACATCACCGTACGGCACATTGAGTCCCAGCAGTCCATGAAGCTGAGCGGTCCGGAGGCATCGGACGCGACGCCGACCACCAAGCTTCCCTTTGGCCGGATGGTAGAAAAATCCATCCCGACTCCGCCGCCTTGCTGCATGGTCTTTGCGGCCTCGCCGAGATGCGCGAATATGCCATCAAGACTGTCAGGGATCGTGCCCATGACAAAACAGTTGAACAGGGTCACCCTGCGGCCTGTTCCGGCCCCGGCGAGGATTCTGCCCCCGGGGATGAAACGGAAATCGGTCAGGGCTTCGGCAAAGCGCCCAGCCCATTTTTGTCTCAGCTTTGGCGCTTCAGCTTCGGCGACCGCGCGGGATACGCGCTCGATCATATCATCTACCGTCTTGTCTGACCGGCGGCCATCGTCGGGTTTGAAGCGATATTTCCCGTCCCAAATTTCCCTGGCGAGCGCGTTGCTGAATTTCATTATCTACTCCCTCGATACCATATATGGGGGTAGCAATAGCTCTGTGGACACAAGTCTTCTTGATATATATCAATTTCCGGGGTGAAAATTATGACTGAGGCGCGTCCCGTGTCGCGCGCGGCATCGACAGCCCTAAGCGCAAAGCCCATCCAAGCGCGGAACCATACCGGCGATCGAACAGGGGCGGTGGCGGCTGTCGAATTCCATATTCAACACCAGATCCCACGCATCACGGCACGCTCCGGTGGATCCGGGAACGCTGAAGATGAAGGTGTCGCCGGCCTGTCCGGCAAAGGCCCGAGACTGCAAGGTTGAAACGCCAATGGTGCCAAGGCTTGCTTGGTGAAACACCACCGAGAAACCATCCATATCACGCCCGAACAGGGGCTTGATGGCTTCGGGGGTGACATCGCGCTCGGTAAAGCCGGTTCCGCCGGTGGTGACGATGATTTCAACGTCAGGATCATCGATCCATTGCTGAACCCGCGCGCGGATCGCCGCAATGTCGTCGGTGACAATGGCATGGGCGGCAAGCTGATGCCCTGCCCCGGCCAGTCTTGCGATCAGCAATTGGCCCGACGTGTCGGTTTCTTCGGTACGGGTGTCGGAAATCGTCATCACCGCGATTTTAAGCGGATAGAAGGTCAGTGTTTCGTCAATGCCGGCCATGGTCAAATTTCCCGTTCCTGCTAGCCGCCGATGGAGGCGAGATGCGGTGTGGCGCCGCTATTGCCCTGTTGCAGCAAATGGCCTGGTGCCTTGGTCATGGTGAGGGCGGTGATCCGGGCGACCAGTTCGTCCTGTTGGTTGTCGCTCGCCAACAATGGCCGCAGATCGATGCCGCCGTCGCCGAACAGGCAGAGATGGAATTTGCCGGTCGCGGACACGCGCAGCCGGTTGCAGCTTGCACAGAAATCTTTCGAATAAGGCGCGATAATGCCAATCCGCCCCTTGGCGTCAGCGTGGCCATATTCGACCGCGGGTCCGGCTCCGGATACGCGAGGAAGCCGCGTCCAGCCGAGCTGTTCCAGCCGGTCGGTCACATTTTCGCCGGGCAGGTGATGGGATTTGAAAAATCCGGGATTGTCGTTGGTCCGCATCACTTCGATGAAGCGCAGGGAAATATCCCGGGCCGCCACAAATTCCAGAAAGTCGTCGATTTCCATGTGGTTGAGGTCGCGCATCAGCACAGTGTTGATCTTGATATTCTCGATGCCTGCCGCGCGCGCCGCCCCGATGCCATCGAGCACTTCTTCAAGCCTGGCGTGGCCGGTGATCTGCCTGAACTTTGCCGCGTCGAGAGAATCGATACTGATATTGATCGCGCGGATACCGGCGTCATAAAAGCTCTGCGCGCGTTCCGGCAAGCGATAGCCATTGGTGGTCATCGCCAGCCGCCTTATGCCGGGGACATTGCTCACGGCGCCGGCAATCTCGTTAAATTCCCTGCGGAGCGTCGGTTCGCCGCCGGTAAGCCTTATTTTCCAAAGACCCAATGTCGCGAAGGCCCGGACCAGGCGCACGATTTCTTCCGGCGAAAGATTGGACGGCGCCCCCCTGGCCTTGCGATAACCATCGGGCAGGCAATAGGTGCAGCGAAAATTGCACATATCGGTGAGCGACAGCCGCAGATATTCGAACCGCCGCCCCAACGCATCAGACAGGCCGGTGCTTTGCCCGACCGGATCGGGGGCTTTCGCGTCGATACGATCCGCTACGCGATCCATCACTGCACCAACGGCCCGTCCGCGGCTTCAAATTCGACGCCTTCGATCTCGCTGTTCGATGCCAGTATCAAGAGATATTGCGACACCGCCTTGCGGAAACTGGCCTCCTCGAGATAGTCCGCGATCTTCTGCCGGACGGCTGCGAAGGGCAAGGTCTTGCCCTCGGCCCGGCGACCGGCGCGGATGACATGGACGCCAAAGCGGGACTTCACCGGATGATCGCAAAGCTCGCCTTCTTTCAAGGTAAACAGCGTCTGTTCAAACGGTTCCACCGTCTGCCCGGGCCCGATCTGACCGAGATTGCCGCCATGTTCCCTTGAGGGGCAAGCCGAGAGTTCTGCGGCCATCTTGCCGAACAGCTCCGGTTCCGCCTGCAATGTCCGGATTGCACCGCGCGCATCGCCGATTGCCAGGGAGTAGGCAAATTCATCATCCGGTGATGCGGCGAACAAGATATGTTCCGCCTCGACAATAGTCGGTGATGAAAAGCGTTCCTTATGCTGCTCGTAATAGCGCCTGGCGGTTTCGTCATCGGCGGATGGCGTTTTGACTTCCTGATCCAGCAAGGCCTCGATCCGGGCATCGTCGGGAGCCAATTTGTGGCCATCACCGTCTGTCAAACTGGGCGCTGCTATATCAAGCCGGTCGGCCTCGTTCAGCAGCAACTGCCGGACGACCAGCGCCCTGGCGGCATGGGCCCAGGCCTCATCGGGCTTTTGCGCCGGATGGTTCTGCGCCTCTGACGCGATATCGCTTTGCGGAATTTCGATCCCGGCAACACTGATTCTTTCCATTGAAATTTCCATTACATCAGCCATTGCGCATCGCCATTTTGCGTGAACGGACGATCTGATAGCCAGACCGCCAGAGATAGCGAACCGGGGCGGACAGCATATGCACCAGCCGCGTGAACGGGAACAGCAGGAGTATTGTCATACCCAGCACCAGATGCAGCTTGAACACGATATGAGCATCGGCGACATAGCTTGATGCGCCGGACTGGAAGGTGAAAATACCTTGTGCCCAGGTCATGAACTTGACCATTTCGCCGCCATCGAGATGGCCCATCGACAAAGGTATCGTCGACATGCCGAGCACCAGTTGCACCCAAAGCAACGTCAGGATCATGATATCGCTGAAGCTCGATGTCGCGCGGATTCTCGGATCGAACAGACGCCGGTGCAAAAGCAGGGTGGCCCCCGCAAGAGCAAGCGTTCCGGCCACGCCGCCGACAACAATCGCCAATATCTGCTTGGCGCCATGCGGAATGCCCAAGGCATCGAACAGGTAAATGGGGGTCAATAATCCGCCGAGATGGCCGAAGAAGATCACGATGACGCCAAGGTGGAATAATACCGATCCCAGCATCAGCTGTTTGCGGCGCAGCAACTGGCTCGAGCCAGACCGCCAGCCATAAGGTTCTCTGTCAAAGCGGATGATCGATCCGATCGCCAGTACCGACAGCGCGATATAGGGATAGATGCCAAAGAGCAGATGATTGAGGAAATCAGCCATATCAGTTACTCCTTGCGGGTTCGGCGCCGGCCGGAACGGCAAAACGGTTGACCATGGCGGCGGCTTGCGGACATTCGCCTGTGCCGTCGGGTGCGGAGCCGGCACCGAAAGTGACTTCCTCCTCCTCCCATGCGGCGTCCAGTGCCTCGAGATCATCCGGATCATCGGCCGGCTTGATTGCGCTTTCGACATCCATGCTGCGATCAACCCCGATAAGGTCGCAAAGCGCGATCAATATCGCCGCGTAGTGCGGGTCGCGCTGCTCCAGCCTTTGTGCCAGCGCTACCAGGACAACGCCCGGTTCTGCCAGCTGTTCGAGCGCTTCTTCTCTGGGCAAAATCGAACAATATTCCAGAAACTGAGGCAAATAGTCGGGCAGCTCGTTCGACACCGGATCGAGGCCGGCAGCAAGATAACGATCGCGCAGATCGACCATGGCCTGACCGCGGTCACGGCTCTCGCCATGGACATGTTCAAACAGATGCAGCGAATGGACCCTGCCGCGATCGAACAGCTCGACATAATCTTCCTGAATATCGATCAGGTCACTGGTGGTCAGCTTGCCCAGCAAAGGATCGAGCGCGGCAATTTGTTCCGCTCCCAGCAAGCCGTCTTCGGCAAGCGCCGCGCGCATTTCGGGCGCTGCCTTTTGTACGTCAGCCGTAGGATATTGCAGCAGCGCGGACAGGATACGATAGGTTACGCTCATGATATGACCTCCGTTGGTGTCTGGAGTTTCTTGCGGGCCGGTGCGCCGAACAGGTTGGTTTCACTGCTTCCGCTCGAACAGCCATTGCCGAACGAGAAGCCGCAGGAGCCACGCTCTTCAAACATGTCTTCGGTATCTTCACGATGGCCTGACGGGATCACGAAACGATCCTCGTAATTGGCAATCGCCATGATCTGATACATTTCCTCGATCTGCGCCGGAGCAAGACCCACGCGTTCCGCAATATCTTCGCGGATCACGCCATCGACGGTCTTGCCGCGCATATAGCTGCGCATCGCCAGCATCCGTTCCAGACAGGCAGCAATCGGCTCTTCGTCACCGGCAGTCAGCAGATTGGCGAGATATTTGAGCGGAATCCGCAGCGAGCGTATGTCCGGCATATCATCGACCATTTCGATCTTGCCGGCACCGGCCGCGGCGCTGATCGGCGACAATGGCGGTACATACCAGACCATCGGCAAGGTCCGATATTCCGGATGGAGCGGAAAGGCGACTTTCCATTCCATGGCCATTTTCCAGACCGGTGACCGACGCGCCGATTCGAGCCAGGCTTCAGGCACACCGTCCTTGCGCGCCTGCGCGACGACTTCAGGATCGTTCGGATCGAGGAAGATATCAAGCTGGGCCTGGTATAGATCTTCGACATTTTCCGCCGATGCCGCCTCTTCGATACGGTCCGCATCGTAAAGCATGACACCCAGATAGCGGATGCGTCCGACGCAGGTTTCGGAACAGACGGTCGGCTGCCCGGCTTCAATGCGCGGGTAGCAGAACGTACATTTTTCGGACTTGCCGGATTTCCAGTTATAATAGATTTTCTTATACGGGCATCCGGAGACGCACATCCGCCAACCTCGGCATTTTTCCTGATCGATCAGGACAATGCCGTCTTCCTCGCGCTTGTAGATCGACCCGGAAGGACAGGCCGCAACGCAGGTCGGGTTGAGGCAATGTTCGCACAGACGCGGCAGATACATCATGAATGTATTTTCGAACTGCCCGTACATTTCCTTCTGGATGCCGTCGAAATTATAATCTTCCGACCGTTTGGAAAATTCGCCGCCGAGGATTTCTTCCCAGTTGGGTCCCCAGTTGATCTTCTCCATCCGTTTGCCGGTGATCGCGGAACGCGGCCGGGCTACCGGCTGTGCCTTGGACTCTTTTGCCGTCTGCAAATGGGCATAGTCGAAGGTGAACGGCTCGTAATAATCGTCAATTTCCGGCAGGTCGGGGTTGGCAAAAATCTTGGCCAGAAGCCGCCATTTCCCGCCCATCCTCGGTTGCAGGCGGCCGCCCTTCTTGTTCCATCCGCCGTTCCACCGTTTCTGGTTTTCCCAATCCTTGGGATAACCGATACCCGGCTTGGTCTCGACATTGTTGAACCAAGCATATTCCATGCCTTCCCGGCTGGTCCAGACGTTTTTGCAGGTCACCGAACAGGTGTGACAGCCGATACATTTGTCAAGGTTCAAGACCTTGCCAATTTGTGCGCGAACCTTCATGCCATCTGCTCCCCGGCCAGTGCCCCTTCGGGCAGTTCTTCTTCCAACCAGTCCACTTTGGACAGTTTGCGAACGATGACGAACTCGTCACGATTTGATCCGACCGTGCCGTAATAGTTGAAGCCATAGGAAAGCTGGGCATAGCCACCGATCATATGGGTCGGTTTCAGCACCGCCCGGGTGACGCTGTTGTGGATACCACCCCGGTTTCCGGTCAACGGCGAGCCGGGAACATTCAAAAGCTTCTCCTGAGCGTGATACATGAACAAGGTTCCTTCCTTCATGCGCTGGGAAACGACCACGCGGGCGACCAGAGCGCCGTTGGTGTTGAAGGCTTCAACCCAGTCATTATCGACAAGGCCGGCCTTTGCGGCGTCGGTTTCCGACATCCAGACAATCGGTCCGCCACGCGACAGCGTCAGCATCAGCAGATTGTCCGTATAGGTCGAGTGGATACCCCATTTCTGGTGCGGCGTGATGAAGTTCAGGATGACGTGCTTCTCGTCTTTTGCCTGGTCAATCATCGGCTTGACCGTCTTGGTATCGATCGGCGGACGATAGACCGCAAACCCCTCGCCAAAGGCCCGCATCCAGCTGTGATCCTGATAGAGCTGTTGCCGCCCGGTCAGCGTGCGCCAAGGGATAAGCTCGTGCACATTGGTATAACCGGCATTGTAGCAGACATGCTCGCTCTCGATCCCCGACCATGTCGGCGACGAGATGATCTTGCGCGGTTGCGCCTGCAGATCGCGAAAACGAATTTTCTCGTCTTCCTTGGGCAGAGCCAGATGCGTGTGTTCGCGTCCGGTATTTTTGGACAATGCCTGCCATGCCTTGACCGCCACTTCGCCATTGGTTTCAGGCGCCAGCATCAAGATCACTTCGGCCGCATCGATCGCGCTTTCTATCTTCGCATGGCCTTGGGTTGCGCCGCCGTCATTCACGGTTCCGTTTAGCTCTTTGAGCAATCTCACTTCCTGCTCGGTATTCCAGCCGATGCCTTTGCCGCCATTGCCCAGTTTTTCGAGCAACGGACCAAGCGAACTGAAGCGCTTGTAGAGACCGGGATAGTCGCGTTCGACGACTGCGACATTGGCCATGGTGACTCCCGGCACCGGTTTTGCATCGCTTTTGCCCCAATCGTCGACATCAAAGGGCTGCGCCATTTCGCCCGGCGTGTCGTGCAGGATCGGAGTCAGCACGATGTCCTCTTCAACGCCCAGGACTTCCGGTGCGATCTCGGAGAATTTCTTGGCGATGCCCTTGTAGATTTCCCAATCTGACTTCGATTCCCAAACCGGATCGACCGCTGCCGAGAGCGGGTGGATAAAAGGGTGCATGTCGGACGTGTTGAGATCGTCTTTTTCATACCAGCTTGCGGTTGGCAGCACGATGTCCGAATAGAGGCAGGTGGTCGACATCCGGAAATCGAGCGTCACGACCAGATCGAGTTTTCCCTTAGGTCCCTCGTCATGCCAGACGACATCGTCAGGCTTTTGCGCGCCGGTCTCGCCAAGATCCTTGCCCTGAACACCATGGGCCGTACCCAAAAGATGCTTGAGGAAATATTCATGGCCCTTGCCCGACGAACCAAGGATATTGGAGCGCCAGACAAACATGTTGCGCGGCCAGTTGGCCGGATCATCCGGATCGTGGCAGGACATTTCCAGCTCGCCGGATTTCAGTCCATCGGCAACAAAATCCTTGGCGTCCTTGCCTGCGGCTTTGGCCGCTTTGGCGACTTCAAGCGGGTTGGTCTTGAGTTGCGGCGAACTGGGAAGCCAGCCCATCCGTTCGGCGCGGACATTATAATCGATCAATGTGCCCGACCAGTCGCCTGCTGGCGCGGTTGGCGACAATATCTCTTTGACGTCAAGGGTTTCGTACCGCCACTGGTCGCTATGCGCGTAAAAGAAGCTGGTTGAGTTCATCTGCCGCGGCGGACGGTTCCAGTCGAGGCCGAAGGCCAGCGGTTGCCAGCCGGTTTGCGGGCGCAGTTTTTCCTGGCCGACATAATGCGACCAGCCACCGCCCGACTGACCGATGCAGCCGCACATCACCAGCATGTTGATAATGCCGCGATAGTTCATGTCCATATGGTACCAGTGGTTCAGACCGGCGCCGAGAATGACCATCGACTTGCCGTTGGTCTTTTCGGCATTGGTCGCGAATTCGCGGGCAACGGTGACGATTTTCTCGGCCGGAACACCGGTGATCTTCTCCGCCCACGCCGGCGTATAAGGAACATTGTCGCTATAGTCCTTGCTGACATGATCTCCGCCCAATCCCCTGTCGAGGCCGTAATTGGCGCAGAGCAGGTCGAACACGGTGGCGACCATCGCGTCGCCGTCTTTCAGTTCTACCGAGCGCACCGGCACCCGCCGGTTCAGAACATCGGGATGATCCGTCCCCTTGAAATGGTCATGCTCCTGATTGCCGAAATAGGGGAAGGATACTTCTACAACATCGTCGCGATTCTGTTCCAGAATGGCGGTCAGGCGCAGGTCTACATCCTTGCCCTTGCCATCCTTTTCCTCGAGATTCCATTTGCCCTTTTCGCCCCAGCGAAAACCGATCGATCCCAAGGGGGTAACGACGTCGCCGGTCTTCTCGTCGATGGCAACCGATTTCCAGTCCGGATTGTTCTTCTCGTCAAGGCCGCCCTTGAAGTCGGAAGCGCGCAGCATCCGGTCGGGAACATAGGCACCGTCTTTTTCAACCAGACGGACCAGCATCGGCATGTCGGAATATTTGCGACAGTAATTTTCAAAATAGGGAACCTGCCGGTCGAGATGATATTCGCGCATGATCACATGGCCGAGCGCGAGCGCCAGCGCGGCGTCGGTGCCTTGCTGCGGGTTGAGCCAGATATCGGCAAATTTCGTCGCTTCGGCATAGTCCGGGGACACCACGGTGACCTTGGCGCCGCGATAGCGGGCCTCGGTCATGAAATGCGCGTCGGGAGTCCGGGTCTGCGGAACGTTGGAACCCCAGAGCATCAGGTAGCCGCTATTATACCAGTCGGCACTTTCCGGCACGTCGGTCTGTTCACCCCAGGTCTGCGGTGACGATGGCGGGAGATCGCAATACCAGTCGTAAAAGGACATACAGGTGCCGCCGAGCAGCGACAGATAGCGCGATCCTGCGGCATAGCTGACCATCGACATTGCCGGGATTGGCGAAAATCCGATCACCCGGTCGGGCCCATATTTCTTGGCGGTATAGGCATTGGCCGCCGCGATGATTTCGGTGACCTCATCCCAATGGGCGCGAATGAAGCCGCCATGGCCGCGAATGGCGGTGTAGCTCTGGCGTTTGGCCTTGTCCTCGACGATAGACGCCCAAGCAGCGACCGGCTTCATCGTCTGGCGCGCCTCGCGCCACAGGCGGACCAGCCGCGAACGGACCAGAGGATATTTCAGCCGCTGCGCCGAATAGATGTACCAGCTGTAGCTTGCGCCGCGCGGGCAGCCGCGGGGTTCATGATTGGGAAGGTCGGGCCGGGTCCGGGGATAATCGGTCTGCTGCGTTTCCCAGGTAATGATCCCGCCTTTGACATATATTTTCCACGAGCAGGAGCCGGTGCAATTCACGCCATGGGTCGAGCGGACAATCTTGTCATGCTGCCAACGTTTGCGATAGGCGTCCTCCCAGCTCCGGTCTTCGCCGGTGGTGACGCCGTGGCCATTGGCAAAGGGTGCCTTGGTTTGCTTGAAGAAAGTCAGACGGTCGAGAAGATGGCTCATGTTTCAGGTTCCTCGGTTCATGCGGTCGCAGGGACGGGGCTGACAGCTTCGCGTCCCCGTTCGATATCGTGGAGCAGGCTGCCGCGCCGCGTGTAGCTGTTCCAGGTGACGAAAGCGCAGCCAGCATAGAAGATCAGAAACGCCAACAACGCGCCGTCCGGCGTGCCGGTCATCGAGATCGATGTGCCATAAGCTTTCGGGATGAAGAACGCCCCGTAGGCTGCGATGGCGGAAGTGAAGCCGATGATCGCCGCGGATTCCTTCTCGGCATTGCGCAGCTGCTCGTTGGCGGGCAGGCCGGGCATCAGCCGTCCGATTTCCTTTCGCATGATCACCGGGATCATCTGGAAGGTGGAGGCATTGCCGACGCCGGTTGCGAAGAACAAGAGCATGAACATTGCGAAGAAGCCCCAGAACGCGCCTTCCTGTTCCTTGATGCCGAGGAAGAAGAGCACACCGGCCACCGCCGCGATCATCAACAGGAAGGTCCAGAAGGTAACCCGTCCGCCGCCCCATTTGTCGGAAATCCAGCCGGTTGCGGCTCTGGAAACCGCACCGACCAATGGTCCGAGGAACACAAATTTCAACGAGTCCACATCGGGGAAGGCGATTTTGGTCAGCAGCGGGAAGCCAGCGGCATAGCCGATGAATGACCCGAATGTACCGGTGTAGAGAAAGCACATGATCCAGTTATGCTTGCGCTGGAAAATCACTGCCTGATCGGCAAAGCTCGCCTTGGCCGAGGCGATGTCGTTCATGCCGAACCACGCCAGTGCCGAACTGATCAGGATGAATGGTACCCAGATAAAGCCGGCATTCTGGACCCAGAGCTCGCCACCATCGGTCGTAACCTGCGGTTCACCGCCCATGAAGCCGAACACACCTAGGGTGATAACGATCGGTACCAGGAACTGCATCACCGATACGCCGGCATTGCCGAGACCGGCATTGAGCGCGAGCGCATTGCCCTTCTGCCTTTTGGGGAAGAAGAAGCTGATATTGGCCATCGAGGAAGCGAAATTTCCGCCACCGAAACCGCAAAGCAGCGCCAGCACCAGGAAGATGAAATAAGGCGTCTCGGGATTCTGCACCGCATAGCCAATCCCGAATGACGGAATCAGCAGCGACATGGTCGTCAGCGTGGTCCACAGGCGGCCACCGAAAATCGGTACCATGAAACTGTAGAAAATTCTCAAAGTTGCGCCTGACAGACCGGGAAGCGCCGCCAGCCAGAAGAGTTGATCGGTCGAATAGTCGAACCCGATTAGCGGCAGTTTTGCGACCACCACCGACCAGACCATCCACACCGAGAAGGCAAGCAACAGGCAGGGGATCGAAATCCACAAATTGCGCTGGGCAATTTTTGCGCCCTTGTCCTCCCAGAATTCCTGATCCTCGGGCTCCCATTGGGCAAGAATCTTGCTGGCTGGTTCTTTGTGGACTTTTTCGTCATGGATATCCGCCATTTCGGGGAATTCCGGCAGCGACTGCTGGTCGATGCCCGAAGCATCCTGTTCCATCTGGCGCACCGCGAAATGCATCCACGCCAGGGCAACGGCCACCAGCGCGAACAGGACCATGAAGCAGCTCGTCCAGATGCCGGTCAAGTCGCTGACCGCGCCGAAAACGATCGGCAGAACAAACCCGCCGAGACCGCCGACCATGCCGACCAGGCCGCCGACCGAACCGACATGACCGGGATAATAGACCGGGATATGCTTATAAACGGCCGCCTTGCCCAGCGACATGAAGAAGCCGAGTATGAAGACGGTGATGACAAAGGGAACGAGGTTCATGGAAGTCGTGAACTCGATGTCGCCCTCGATCCCGTGAATCACATAATCGGTCGCGGGATAGGAGAGCATGAAAAGGCAGATGAGCGAGATACCAAAGGTCGTATACATGACCCTGCGCGCGCCATATTTGTCCGACAGCATGCCACCATAGGCACGGAACAGGCTGGCCGAGAGCGAGAAGGTTGCGGCCAATATGCCGGCCATTTCAATGTCGAGGTCATAGGCGCCCATCAGATATTTGGGGAGCCAGAGCGCCAGCGCGACAAAGGCACCGAAGACGAAGAAATAGTAAAGCGAGAAGCGCCAGACTTGCTGGTTTTTCAGCGGTTCGAGCTGCTGCTTCAGGGACTTTGGTTTGGCACCGGAGATCTTGCGCGCGGCAAAATCGGGATCATCCTTCGCGAATATGAAGAAGGCGATCGCGGTAAGACCAAGTACCGCTGCCCAGATCTGTGCGACTGCTGTCCAGCCCAGCGCGACCATTACGAATGGCGCAGAAAATTTGGTTACCGCTGCGCCGACATTGCCCATGCCGAAAAAGCCGAGCGCCGTTCCCTGTTTCTCTTGCGGATACCATTTGGAGACATAAGCAACACCGACCGCAAAACAGCCACCGGCAAGGCCCAAGCCGAGCGCCGCAACCAGCGTCAGGAAATAGGTGTCGGCATAAGAGAGCAGGAATGTCGCGGCGGCAGAGGCCAGCATGGTGAGCGGAAAGACCAGTCGCCCGCCATATTGGTCAGCCCAGACCCCAAGAAACAGCCGGGTCAGAGATCCGGTAAGAATGGGCGTACCAACGAGCAGGCCGAATTGGGTATCATTCAGACCCAGTTCGGCTTTGATCTCGATACCGATAATGGCAAATATCGTCCAGACAGCAAAACAGATGGTAAAGGCAAAGGTGCTCAGTCCGATGGCCCGGTTTTGATCAGCTGCGGATGGAATATGAGTCGTTGGCATGATATGGCCCCAATAGAGTTTCTCGCGACGCTGTTGGAGGACTGGACCAGACGGTTTTTTGATCTGAATCAAAGCAGAAGGGAGCCGGGGGCAAAATTCGCTTGTTGCCTGATAAGTTTCAGGCCAGTCCTAGATTGTTGTCATCCCGTCAATTGATAATTATCAATTGACTCGAGTGTTTTGAATATTTTGACCTAAGGAAATGTTTTTGCGTGAAGGTGAACGTCCGGAAATAGCCAAATTGCCGCTTTTTGCCGAAATGAAGGAAGAACAGCGCGAACGTGTGTTCTCCGCATCCCATTTGCAGGTATTTCCCCCGCAGTTGATATTATTCGATGTCGGTCAGAAACCGGACTTCCTCTATGTCCTTGTCGATGGTCTGATCGAGCTGTTTACAACAAATGGTGACCGGGATTCGACCATGGCGATTGTCGAGCCGGTCAGCAGTTTCATTCTGGCTGCGCTCGTGACCAATCAACCGTTTCTGATGTCTGCGCGAACGTTGCAATCATCCCGAGTCATGCTGATCCCGGCAGATTTATTGCGCGATGTGATCAAACAGGACGGCGCTCTGATGCAGGAGGCGATGCGCGAATTGGCGGTTGGCTACCGGCATATGGTGCGGGCGCTGACCGACATGAAATTGCGTCAATCGACCGAACGGCTGGGGAATTTTCTGTTGCTGGAAAGTCACAAGCGCGATGGCGCGATGAATTTGCAATTGCGCGGCGAAAAGAAACTGCTCGCCTCCCTGCTCGGTATGACTCCGGAAAATCTCTCTCGGGCGCTCAGCGCGCTGGCGAAACATGGTGTATCCGTTGCTGGCGGCAATATAACCATCACCGACCATGACGCTCTGGTCACATTCGCCCGTCCCGATCCCTTTCTGGATAAGGTTGAGTGATAGTCGCCATTCGGCTTGTCCTGGACTAGAATTTGGCCTCGACGGAGAACCAGGCCTTGGTGGTATCGGTGGAGAACCGATCCGCGTCGTAGCGGGCGAATTTACCGAGCAGCGTGATGTTTTTGCGAATGGGCACGCTGACCACCGCATCCCATTCGCTGCCATATCCGATGCCCAGCCGGGTAGACCGGAAATCATGGTAGGCCAGCCGGAATACCGTTCCCTTGAGCGGCCCGTCACCGCCCAGCTTATAGCCAAGATCAGCATAGATGTCGCGCAGGCCGTTTGCCGGGGTGACGAGAAATTTGTCGGACCAGCCATTGAAGGCATGAAGCGTCGCCAGCGGCGTTTGCAGCGCAGAACTGCCATCGCCTTCCAGTCGTTCAAAGCCGATTTTTGCGGTAGCCGCTCCAGCAGAAAGGCCGGCCTCGGCGAGCAGATAGTCATTGTCCGCAGCAAGTGGATTGGATCCGTGATCCTGCTGGTTGGCATATTCCGCCGTATAGAGTATTTTCAGGTTCTGGTTGAGCGCCTGATCGCCGGACAACCGGACGCCGAAGGTGCGCGACGACATAGCCGGAGCAGAGGGTATATCCAGCCAACAGCCATAAGCCGAAAGGGTGCCCAGCGGCTTGAATGTTACGCCAGCGCGCAATCCGTGAACATCTGTGTTCCGCCAGATCCCTTGGGGAGAGTCCGTTCCGAAAATACGATTGACGCGCCAGGCATGGAAATAGTCGACCGAGACACCAGCAATCGGTCTTGCCGATAGCCTGACCGCATCCAGTGTCTGGTCATTCTGACGCCAGCCGACCGAACCGATCCATCTCTGGTTATCAAGATTTACCGCCTGTCGGCCCGCGGTCGCCTCGATCCGGCTATCCGGATTCCAGCGGACATAGGCCTGATTGAGCAGAATATCTTCCGGGTCTGCGACAACGGGAAATTGGGTCCGCCCGTTGACCGTGTCGTTGAACCGCTCCTTGCCGACGGCGACAATCGCTTCCCCTTCGACAACCGCGCTCAGCCCGTTCCATTCGCCGGTTTTCAAACCGGCTCGAACTCGCAAGGTCGAAGCGGTCGCGTTCCTGGCGATACCGTCCTGATCGACAAGCTCCAGCCGATAACGGACATTGGCATAAGGCGTGATAGCGGGAGCCTTTTTTTCAGCCCGAGATTCGGAACTGTCTTGCGCCAAAGCGGGAGTAGCCAGGCTGCTACCGGCCAATAGCACCAGCGCGACGAAATTCTTCTTGGTGATCATTGTCATGCTGGCGGAGTAGAGGCCGGCTCGCACGAAGTAATTGATTTAAATCAAGAGGCATGATGCTCTGTTGTGGCTATTGTCCCGCCATGCTGCAAAAATGACAAAGATATGGATGATTTTACAATAGCGCGCGTTGTTCACGTCGCCAGCGTCCTTCTGTGGATTGGCGGGGTGGCCTTCGTGACGATGGTGGCGATGCCGGCAATCCGGCGCCAGTCGCGTCCCGACGAGCGTCTGTCCGCCTTTCACGGGTTGGAAAATGGATTCGCATGGCAAGCCAAAATATGGGTCTTGCTCGCGGGCGCGAGCGGCTTCTGGATGACCTGGCGCGCCGATCTGTGGGATCGGTTTGCCGATCCCCGCTTTTGGTGGATGCACGCGATGGTGATAGTCTGGTTCATATTCATGATGATGCTATTTATGCTGGAGCCCTTGTTCCTCCATCGGAGGATGGCGGAATCCAGGGAGCCCGAACGTGATTTTGCCAGAATGGAGAGGGTGCACCAAATTTTGAACATATTGGGAATCATAACCGTCATCGGGGCGGTCGCCGGCAGTCACGGGCTCATCTGATGCGGACGCGGATCGCGATTATCTTCGCCGCTCCCCATCGTTCACTGTTCCTCGCCGGCGTGCTGAATTTTGCATTGCTGATGATTTGGTGGACCGCGACGCTTTTTGATATCTATATCTGGCCGATAGGGATGGCGTCCGGCGATGTTCCGCCGTCCCTTCTGCATGCGCCGGTGATGCTCTTTCTCATGGTGCCATCGTTCTTCTTCGGCTTCCTGCTGACCGTCTTCCCGCGCTGGATCGGCTTTCCAGACCTCGGCCAGAACCAATATGCGCCGACAGGAGGCGCGTTCATCATTGCATCTATCCTGGCATGGATTGCTTTGATTGGAGGCAATCATCATTTGCTCGCGATCGCGCTGTGCGTTGCCGCGCTCGGCTGGCTGGTTGCTCTGTGGCATATGATCGTTCTGCTGATAGCCGAAATCCGCGATAGCAAGGGTCCGACATGGCACGGATGGTCAGCATCTGCGGCTCTGTGCTTCGGTCTTGCCGGGCTCGGTTTTTCGGTTAAATTCCTGCTGACGCCGGATGCGCAGGCCTATCAGATCGCAAACAGCCTCGGAACATTCGGATTTCTGTTGCCGATATTCTTGACCGTCGCCCACCGGATGATCCCGTTTTTTGCGGGCAATGTCGTCAAGGACTATGTGGCTTGGCGACCTTTTTGGTTGCTGGCGCTGCTGTGGGTCTTTCTGCTGGCCCATCTGATATTGCAATTATCGGGCTACAGCAGCCTCCAATTTATCAGCGCCGCCGCTCTGTCTGCGCTCACCGCGACGATGCTTTGGCGCTGGTGGCCACGGCAGGCGGCTCCCGGTCTTCTCATGGTCCTGATATGGGGTTTTGCCTGGGCACCGATCGGCTTTGCACTGATCGCGCTTGGCAGTTTCGCCGAGTTCGCCGGATATAATATCAGTCTGGGGCGGGCGCCGGTCCATGCGATCTATATCGGCATGGCGGGAAGCCTGGTGATCGCGATGGTGACGCGGGTCACCCTTGGGCATTCTGGCCGGCCGCTGGCGATGAGTCGCCTGACCTGGCTTGCCTTCTGGGCCATCCAGCTATCGGCTATCGCCAGAATAATCGCCGGCGTTCGCGGCGAGCATGGCCACTGGTTTGTTCTGGCGGGCGTTTTCTGGATCCTGCTCGTCACGCCATGGACCTTGCGACAGGCCCGTATCTATTTGTCAAAGCGAGTCGACGGGAAAGCTGGGTGATTGGCGGACGATCAATATTGCGCGGTGTTTCAGGGGTGAAGACCATCGGTTTGTTGTGTTTGACGTTGCCCGGGCGTAGACATCGGGCATGAGCGATTGTTCAACATGCGTTGTCCGCAACCGCGCGATTTGCGCCAGCCTGGAAACCGATGAATTGCAGTTGCTGAGCAATCTTGGCCGCAAACGAACGATCAAGCGCGGCGAGACTCTCTTGTGGGAGGGCGACCCGGCTCCGGTTGTCGCCAATATCATTGATGGCGTGCTCAAGCTGTCGGTCAACCTGCAGGACGGTCGGGAGCAGATCGTCAGCGTTATGTATGCCTCCGATTTTATCGGCCGGCCCTTTGGCAAGGAAAGCCCCTATCGGGTGACCGCCATGACGGATGCCGAGATCTGTGTTTTTTCAAGGTCTTCCTTTGACAGTTTTGCAAAGGAGCACCCCGACCTGCAGAATAAACTGCTCCAGCGGACGCTCGACGAGCTCGACCGCGCGCGCGAATGGATGACCATGCTGGGCAAGAAATCGGCAACCGAGCGCATCGCCACACTGCTGGTCGAATTGTCCGATCGCCTGACCGTGGATGGCTGTAGTCCGACCACCCTCTATCTCGATCGTTTCGAGCTGCCGACGGACCGGCAGCAAATCTCCGACATATTGGGCCTGACGATCGAAACGGTCAGCCGACAATTTACCCGCATCCGGAAAGCAGGGATCATCGAGCTGCCTGACCGGCGCACCGTGATCATCAGGGATCGCAGCCGGCTGAAAGCGCTCGCAGAAATGGCCTGAGCCAGAGCCCGCGGGGAGCAAACCGGCTCCAGGATCATAGCGCTCCATTTTCCGGAAGCTTTCTTTGACCAAGATCAAAGCTTAGCGCGGTTCAGCCGCCTATTGCCTTGCACATGTGGTCCTATCATCCCGAATTACTGGCTAAACCCGTGCCGCGCTATACGAGCTACCCGACCGCGGTCGAGTTCCATGACGGCTGCGGCGCCGACGAATATATCCAGGCGCTGAGCGACGTGCCCTCGGGGACGCCTCTGTCCCTCTATGTGCATATTCCCTATTGTCACTCGATCTGCTGGTATTGCGGATGCAATACCGGCGCGGCGGGCAAGGCCCAGCGGCTGACGGCTTATCTGGACGCGCTGGAAAGCGAATTTGCGTTGATCGGACGGTTGCTGGGCGGGCGGGGGAAAGTGCGCCGTATCGCATTTGGCGGCGGCAGTCCGAACGCCATTACGACCATAGAATTTGTTCGCCTTCTCGACCGGATTACGACGATATTCGATGCCGGCACGCCGGAAATCTCGGTCGAGCTGGATCCGCGCGGCTTTACCTCCGAATGGGCGCTGGCGCTGGCGGCGTCCAACGTCGGCAGAGTGAGCCTCGGCGTCCAGACCTTCGCGCCGCATGTCCAGGAAGCAATCGGGCGCATCCAGCCGCTCGCCGATATCGAGAAATCCGTGTCCGCCCTGCGCCTGCGCGGCATCGATTCGATCAATTTCGATCTGATGTATGGCCTGCCCAAACAGTCTTTGCAGGATCTCAACGAAACGCTGACCCAGGCAATCGAACTGCAACCCAGCCGCGTCTCGCTATTCGGCTATGGCCCGAATCCGGAGCTGCGACCGTTCTTGAAACACAGGCCGCAACGTCCGCTTTGTCGGTGTTGCAGGTTAGATGCGGACAGTCCGCAATCGGCCCAGTTGTTGCCGGTCTGAACTGCGCCCTCATTTCCGACAGTCAGGAGCTGAATTTTACACGCTGACAGCGGACATCCCTCACTGGTCCGCCAATTACCGCTAGTAATCACCTCATTGTTGCGGTGGAGAACATGGACGCTCTGTAGATTGAGGTCGTGACTTCCAAGCTCCAACGTCTATTGATAAAAGGCTGAAAAAAAAGGTTGGTTGGAATGAGCGTAGCCGACGACATCAAGAAGAACGCCAAAGAATCGTTTGGTTCGAAATGGACCGTAAGGGACGGCCTCGTCGTTCCTAATGCGAGCGATCTCAAGCTGACGAACGACGCCGTCTGTTTCGAAACTGCCACGATTCTTTATGCCGACCTCGATGGATCGACGAATCTCGTTGAGAAGAAGAAATGGCAGTTCGCCGGCGAGGTATATAAAACCTTCCTCTATGCCGCCTCGCGCCTAATTCGACGCAATGGCGGGACGATCGTTTCGTATGATGGCGACCGCGTGATGGGTATCTTCATATCTAAGCGTCAGCGTAACGAAGCAGTGTCCTGCGCTCTTGAAATCAATTATGCAGTGAAGAAATATGTCCAGACAGAGCTAGAAAAGAACTGGAAGACCGAATTCAAGATCCGGCACGTTATCGGAATAGATACTTCGGAAATCCGCGCGGCTAGGACGGGTGTTCGAGGCGACAACGATCTAGTGTGGATTGGCAATGCAGCCAACCTTGCTGCAAAACTCACAGCTCTCAGCGCTGATAATCCGACGTGGATTACAAGGCGAGTACACGATTATTTGGAAAGAGGGCAGACAACAGGTCTGCAGGGTGAAAACATCTGGCGAAAGTGGAGTTGGGGCGAGCATAACAAGGAGGAGATTTATTCCTCGACCTATTGGAGACAATTTACATGAGCAGATTTGTCGTTCGATTCCAAGGTGATGTGGGGCACGGAAACCTGATAGATGCGATGCTGCAACAAGCTATCGTATGCGGCAATCGAGATCTCGCGACTGAATTGGCGGAGCGCGCTGAACTTGTCGAGGTTGCCGAAGGAGATCCCATCATCGCCCAAGGTGGCGATGATAGTGACTTTTTCCTGATCATCTCCGGCACATTCAAAATCGTCGTCAATGGCCGTGAAGTTGCCTTGCGAGGAAAGGGCGACAACGTCGGTGAGATGGTGCTGGTTGAACCCGCTCAACGGCGTTCGGCTGACGTCGTAGCTGCTGAGCCTGCTCTGGTCGCAAAGTTAACGCATGTGGACGCGTCCGATCTGGCTTTGCGATATCCCGACATCTACCGCGTCATAGCTAAAACCTTGGCCCGCCGGCTGCTCGAGCGCAACAAACTGGTTGGACAGCACCGTGACAAAATACGGGTATTCATTATATGCTCCGTTGAAGCGTTAGAAGTGGCCCGCATTATCGAAAACGCGTTCGCATATGACGATTTTGTCGTCCGACTCTGGTCAAACGATGTCTTCAAGGTGGCTAGTTACGCGCTAGAGTCCCTCGAGACTGAAGTAGACGATTCCGACTTCGCCATAGCGATTGCACATAGCGACGACGTGACTCTTTTTCGGGACCAGGAATGGCCTGCGCCCCGCGATAATGTAATCTTCGAGCTCGGCCTTTTCATGGGCCGTCTCGGTCGGAAGCGTGCTATTCTGATGGAGCCGCGAGAGGACAAGGTAAAGTTGCCCAGCGATCTCAGCGGCATCACCACCATTCCCTACAGTTACGAGTCCGGGAAGGACGCTGCGGCAATGATGGCACCAGCCTGCAATATTCTGCGTGACCACATCAAGGAATGGGGGCCATTCAATGGCTAAGAGCGTCTCTGACTACAGCAATCCACGGGGCCGGTATCGCATAGCGTGTAAGGCTGGATCACATCTCGATGTTCTGCTAACGTTCCGGTCAATAGGTCGCAGCCGCTCGGTGATTCGCGATCAACAGAGAGGCTGCAGAAGATGGTGTGGAATGAAGATCGTGCCCGGAAAAGAATTCGGGATTTCATGGACAGCGTGCCGGAAGGCGACATCAGGGTCGAGGATTTTCGGACGTTCCTAACAGAGGCTCGTGTGCAGAAAGGCATGGCCGCTGACGCGTCGGTCCGTGCAGCACTGGTCGATATCCCTCGCAACAGGGCAATCACCACAGATGCCGTTCATGTTTATGCGAATCTCATCGACTTCAACGATGTTCTGACCGAAGCGGGGCGTGAGACGGAGGCAAGTCATCGACGGGCGCTTGAGTTTCTCCACGCCCACTATCGTGGCTGCGACGAGCTAATCGATGAGTTCGAGATGCAGCGGGTCGACTTTCACGGGCCAAGGCTTCATGCCGTGGCTTTGGCTCCCGAAGGCGCGGAAAACGAGGGTGAAAGAGTCCGCGTCGCAGTGGCCTTCTCAGCGGCGTTTCGCGAGATGGTGGAACGGCTCGGTGACAAGTATCCGAATTTCAAGACAGGAGTATGCATTGGTATCGACAGCGGCCCTGCCGTCGCTATTGATTCCGGACGTAATGACGAGCGCGAACCGCTTTTCATTGGCAGCCCTGCCAACCATGCAGCGAAGCTGGCCGATGGAACTGAGGAGGGCCTCAACCTCAGTTCGAGAGCTGCGGCAGCTATCGGCCAAGCATCAGATCCACTCGCCAAGAGCGTGTACCTCAACGAGGAGATCGAACGCCATTATCTGGGCGATGAACTCGTTACCGCAGGCATTCGACAGAGCGGCAACGACAGACTTGAAAAGGCATATGCCGCGGTCATCGAAAGCCTGGACGCACGTATGAAATCTGATAGCGGGGAAGCAGTTTTTCGGTTCCACCATAAGGAGCCACCGCTCAAGAACCTAGTTTACGCCGATCATCCGCCCAGCAATGCTATTCGGATGGACCTGGCTTCGATTTTTGCCGACATCGACAATTTTACTTCCTACATCGACAATGCGATCGCGACTGGCAGGATCGCTGAGGCTGTTGCGAATCTTCACGTCATCCGCGCGGAAATGGGTGCGGTCCTGCGCGAAGATTTTGATGGCCGTAAGGTGCGATATATCGGCGATTGCATTCATGGGCTTCTAGCAGAAGGAAGCAAGACCGAGACCAACTCCATCAATACTATGAAGAAAGCGGTCTATGCTGCGGCCGGTCTTCGTTCATCGTTCGAACTGTGCCGCGAGATGTTGATTGGAACTGATGACCTAGGCCTTGCGATTGGGATCGACTACGGTGCCACTCCGATTTGTCGGCTCGGATTGCGGGGCGATGCCAGTGTTCGCGCTGCTGCAAGTCGAGCAACGTGCGTTTCCGAGGTAGAGCAGCGACGCTGCACTGGCGCCGAGACAGCGCTTGGGGAAAGCGCTTACCGGGCCTCTCCGGCGAGCATTCGCGAAGCGTTCGGCGATGAAAGGGTTTTTCAAAATCTGAACATCGATACCGCAGACATCATCCTCGGCACAATGCCCTCGCCATACATTTCTAAAGGAGCCGACGCGGAACCAATGCGAGCCCATGAACCCGAATCTGCACCGCCAATGCGAGCACACGATCGCAGGTGAAATCAGCTACTCTATACCTCGCTGATGCCGCGCCAGCTTGGTTCTCAGTCGAAAAAACGAATAGCGAAATTTCTGTCGGCCGTGCCCGAGTGCCAAAAACACCCTGGGCCGTCGATGGGCTGCCTCTGCATATTTTCGGCACGCAGGTTCCTCGGGTGCGCGAGGAAGTGCCTGGCTCTGCCCTTCCTTCTCGATGCCCAGAACGGCACATTCAGAGCGACAAGACCTTCTGCTTAGGCCTACGCTATCTTACCGTGCAATCAACGGAGGAAGCCCGCCAATGGTGGGTTCAACTCCATCAATTTCTCAGATGCCAAGGTGTGGCGGAGCTTACCCGTGTCTGGCCTATTAGGCAGGCACTCGACCACGGCGACGCAGGCAAGCATCACGAGCGAGCCCTCGAACTGGCGGAAAAAGCCGGGGTGGAAGAAGAATATGCTGCCGCTCGCTTGGGTGATGCAAGCTGGCTAACCGATCCAAAGTTGCATTTATTCGACAAGGAGGGGCGGCCCATAAACGGTCGCGCCCTCTGTCCGCGGCGGTGCAAGCGGCGCGTTCGAGGACGAATGATAAGAACGTTACGCACGGATTGCGACAATCGGAAGCTTCTGGTTGATCTCGCGTTCGCCGAAAGTCTCCGCCGCAAGGCCTTGGAGCTTTATTGGCAGCAGGTTTTCAACAATGGCGAGAAGTGCTGCAGAACGATGCGCGGGTGTCCGCTTGCTGCCTATGAGGACCAAGGTAAATACAAGGTAGGGAAAACGCTATGAAAGACATAGAAGCCATTCAGCGTCAGCAAGATCGCGTCCTGAGCTTTTTTCCTCGAGTAGAAACGCGCATCAACGGACTTTTCGGCGTCAACACGCTCATCATGGTCATCGCCGCCCTGAACTTGTCCTCAGGTGATTTGTGACTCTGGTATGTGACGGTGCCCGGGGCTTTGCTCGTCGTCGGCTTGCTTGTCTCATATTTCCATTTGTTCAAAGCCAATTTCCCCGACGTTAATGGAGGCGAGAACAGCTTGGTATTCTTCAAGCGAATACAGGAGCGGACCGAGGCGAATTATATTGCCGAATTCCTTGAGTGCAGTGAGGCGAAATTCCGTACCGACTTGCTGGGGCAGGTCTGGCGAAACGCGTGCATTCTGTGTGTCAAATACTACCGCGTGAAGCAGGCGATCATTGCGACGACACTCAGTATTGTCCCCTTTGTTGTCTTCTTGATCGTCACAGCGACGATCCATGGCCGCATTCCTCTTCTGATGGGGTGACCGAAACCTAGCAAACAATATGGCGCGTCGCGACCGCAGCTTTTCCATTCTGTATAAAATACCAGACAGTCCGTTGCCGGCCCAATTTGAGCCGCTGCAGTCATGAGAGTGCACATGTGAATAGATGGCTGGTGTGCCGTCCTAGCACTTCAATCGCTCACCTGTGTCCATCCTCCGAGCCAGTGCTTGCACGAAGCTCTCATATCTCTCTTTGCCTTTTGCCTGCGCAGCTGCAACAGCGGCATCCGGGAGAGGCGGATTGGCCATCAACCAGAACCTGACGAACAATGCCAAAGCTTCATTCCCAATCTCGACGGTCCTGTCTAGCTGCTCCATCTGACGCACCACCCGATCAATCCGCCTGCTGAACGCTGCCTCCATACGCTCCGAACCATCCGGCGACATAAATGAGACCAGCGCCGCTTCGACGAGCTCCGCCTGAGACACGCGCTTTCGCGCCGCATAATCGGCCAGATGCCGCGCAACTTCCGGAGAAAGCCGGAATGTATGTTTCGACTTCACAGTTCGATCCCATCGCCCGGATCAAGGGCAGCCTGACGAGCGTTGGCCGTCATCCGGCTGCGAAGCCGTTCTGATCGTGCTGCATCATCGTCCGCGTCACTGGCCTCAACAAAGTCAAACTCGTTGATCGCGGATTTTTGCCGAGGCGCGACCTCGACGTGCATTGGCAGTTCCGGTTCGCGGCGCAAGCCGCCATTTGGATCATCCGACTCTGCTGTATCTTTCGAGGCCAACCGCTGGGGTGCCTCTATCGCTGCAAGCCCACTCCAATCATCATCCGAGGACAAGTCTACGCGGGCACTTGGCGCCGGCGGCTTAACGATCCGGCGTTGCAAGCGCGGGTCGGCGTAATAGCGCGCTTTCTTGGCCCGAACTGGCGGCGAACCTGACACCATCACAATCTCGTCCGTATCGGGCAGCTGGAGCATTTCACCCTGGGTCAAGAGCGGCCGCGATGTTTCGGAGCGGGAAATCATCAGGTGCCCGAGCCAGGGCGATAGCCTGTGGCCAGCATAATTTTTCATTGCCCGCTGCTCGGTGGCCGTACCTAGCGATTCCGATACCCGTTTGGCGGTCCGCTCGTCGTTGGTCGCAAATGCCACCCGGACATGGCAGTTGTCGAGTATCGAGTTATTGGCCCCATAAGCGCGCTCGATCTGGTTGAGGGACTGAGCGATCAGAAATGCCTTGATGCGGTAACCCGCCATGAATGCCAGCGCGCTTTCGAAGAAATCCAGCCGCCCGAGCGCCGGAAACTCATCCAGCATTAGCAGCAGCCGGTGCCGGTCGCGTTCGGTCTCCAGCTCTTCGGTCAGCCGCCGCCCGATCTGGTTGAGGATCAGACGGATCAGCGGCTTGGTACGGCTGATATCCGAAGGCGGCACGACCAGATAGAGCGTCACCGGGCAATTCGCGTCAACAAGGTCGGCGATCCGCCATTGTGAGCGACTGGTTACTCTTGCGATCACCGGATCGCGGTAAAGGGAGAGGAACGACATGGCGGTCGAAAGGACGCCTGATCGCTCGTTCTCCGACTTGTTGAGCAGCTCGCGTGCCGCGCTGGCCACGACCGGATGCGGCCCAGCCTCACCCAGATGCTGGGTGGTGATCATCACCTTGAGCGTCGATTCAATGGTGCGACCGGGATCGGACAGGAACGAAGCAACTCCGGCCAGAGTTTTATCGGTTTCTGCATAAAGCACATGCAGGATGGCACCGACCAGCAAAGCATGGCTGGTCTTTTCCCAATGATTGCGCTTCTCGAGGCTGCCTTCGGGATCGACCAGCACGTCGGCAACATTCTGGACATCGCGGACCTCCTGGATGCCGCGGCGGACTTCGAGCAGCGGATTGTAGGCGGCGGATTGAAGATTGGTCGGGTCGAACAGCAGCACGCGGCTGAAGCCTGAGCGAAACCCGGCGGTCAGGTTCCAGTTCTCGCCCTTGATGTCGTGCACGATTGCCGAGCCTGCCCAGGTGAGCAGGGTTGGTATTACCAGCCCGACGCCTTTACCTGAGCGCGTCGGCGCAAAGCAGAGTATATGTTCGGGCCCATCATGACGCAGATAGCTGTTGTTGAACTTACCAAGCACCACGCCCTGTTCGGCAAAAAGCCCGGCACGGACGATATCGCGGCGTGTCGCCCAATGGGCTGAGCCATAAGTGCTCGAGTTGCGCGTTTCCCGGCCGCGCCAGACCGACATGGCAATGGCGACGATGATCGCCACGAACCCACCCGACGCGGCGATAAGCCCTCCTGTGCCGAACACTTGCGGCGCATAAGCGTCGAAGGAAAACCACCACCACAGCAGGTCGTAGGGCCGATATATCGGATGGCTCCAAAAGCTAAACCATGGTTGTCCCAGTTCTGCCTGGAACCCGAGCGCAGATGCGGTCCACTGCGTCGCTGCCCAGACGCTTGTCACGATGATCAATGTGACAGCCAGGATCTGTCCCCAGAGAATTTTTGCGGCGGTCACGGCATTGGCTCCTGCAGTTTCCAGACAAGACAAGGCGGCGCGCGCGCAGATGCAAGGGCTTTTGGTTTCCGTGGAAAGACTGGCGCAGGATCAGAAGCCTGGGCGTATCAGCCTGCTATCGGCCTATAGGATTTCGATCGAATATTCCGCCGTTCCGCTCCACGTGAGGCGAACCATGTCGCCCTGGACGACCGACTGGACGACATTGGGCCATAAGGCGGCAATGCAGGTGCCACCTTGATGTCGCACCGACGGATAGATGATGCCATTATGGCCTTCGGCCCGCGCCCGGGCGGCAACAATATTGCCTGCCGCATAGCCTTTGTCAGGATCGGGATCGAGCGCCGGGTGTCCGGGATCTCCGCGCAAATCAATGAAGACTCCTGACATGCTGGCGAGCATCTCGCCATATTCGACGACCGCGTGCAGATCGCCGGCATCTTCAAGTGCATTCGTCAGATGAAAACCGACTTCGGCAATGCAGGTTTCGATCGCCAAGGCTGCATACCACGCACCGCGACCCGCGGGATTGAAACGCATCGGCTGGCGGGGCTTGGCATAAGCAAAACTGGCATTGATGAACTTTGCATGAGGCACGCCGTGGACGAGTTCATCCTCCCTGATGCCGCCAAGGCCGCGTTCTTCGGCAACCAGTCGTCCGCTGGTCGCGCCTTCGATCTCGGCCAGCAGCTCGCTTTCGGCCGGCGAATCGACAAGCGGATTTAAAACCGGATCGCGCAGCCGCGCGCTCGCCACGAGCCGGATTGTGCGCGGAAAGGCTTCGCGCACCAGCGGTAATATGGGGTCGGTCTCAGAACCCGCCACGCAGCGCGTCTACATATTGCCGGGTCTCGAGCATCCGCGGGATGCCGCCTTCGATCATCGCTTCGATCGGTGATTTGCGGTTAAAGACAGGCGCCCGGTTTTCAAGGCGCGGCCAGCGGTCCGCCATGCTGTCGGCGAACAGGAGGTGAAGCCCCTTGAACACACCGATCAGTGCCGAGGCGCGGGTCAGCTGGTCCTGGCTCAACGTACCATCCCATTTGCCAGCCTTCATCCGGTCCCAGGTGCTTTCGGAAACCCCCAGAAGGGCGGCGCCTTCAGCATTACTCCCGCCCCAAAGGTCGATCAGACGCAAAATGGCTTTGACCGCTGTACCGGTCAGGCGTTTGCGGTCGCCATCCACTGCGAAATTCTGCAAGCCGGCTGATGCTGAACCTGCTTTGTTTGTGATTGCTGCACTTGCCATCATCGTGTCTCCTGATGCGTATATACGCATCATTTGGTGCGATTGTCAAGATTTGCCAGATCTTCGCAATTTGCAGCCGCCTAAATGGAAATCCCCCGCGAATGCCCGAGAGTCCAGTCTATACCGCCGCCCGCTTTCACCGTTCCTGTGACTTGTTGTCCCAGATGCCTGTCGAGTTGCGGTCGCCAGGGAACGAGCTCAAAGCCCAATCCGTCGTCGATCATGGCGAAACGTCCCGATGCGAGCTGCAGGCGCTCACGGTAGATGCCCGATACCGCATCGCCTTCGGCGTTCGGCCTGTGCGGTAGGCCGGTACTGGCGGCGATTGCATCGCATGCCTCTGCCAGCTCCCGCGATCGCAATGTCCCTAATAGATTCCGCGCCATGATGACGCGGCCACCCTGGCGCGTAGCAAGGCCTTGCGATATCAGATGCTTGGCCCGCTGCGACTTGGCCTGTTCAATCTCGGTGCCAAAGCCGCCCAGTGCCGGTACCGGATCGGACGACAATAACTGCCGGTCGAGCCAAGTGCTGCCTCGCGCTGTAATCTGCCCCTCCAGTGGCAGATCGGACCGCACCCAAAGGGACTGCCCGGCTCGTCCGCGCCGGTCGGTCCAGCTCCTGAGCTCAACGATTGCGCCGGGAGTGACATCGCTGCTCTGGTCAAGGTCGTGGAAGCGCAGATGATGCACCCGCCCATCAGCGCCGTCGATCACCGCATAGGCTTCACCGGTGAGTTCGTCGTGCAGTCCGCGCTCGATGAGACGGCCGATCACCGGATTCTCTGCTGCGCCCATATGGACAGCAAAGCGTCCGGGATCGGCATCGATGCCGGCACCGGTCATGGCATGGTGCATCGTCTTGATGATGTCTCCGCGAACGCCGAGCTGGCGCAGTGTCGGCTCAAAGTCATGCTTGAGCGTCCAGCACGCGGGCGCGATTCTGGTCGCAAGCCCCAGACGCTCGAGCTTGCCCGCGCGTCCGATCAGATGGCGGTCCATCGAGGATTGTGGACGGGGCGGGGCAGGGCGCAGGTCGACGACACCGCCGAGATTATCGGCCA
>CAWUKF010000001.1:0-75499 GCA_963922745.1 uncultured Sphingomonadales bacterium | reverse complement strand
ATCCGGCCAGACGATTGCCGCGGCCTGCAATCCGGTTGCCGGCCAGCGCGCCGACAGCACCGCCGACGACAGCGCCGCCGATACCACTGCTTTTCTTGCACCGTTCGAGATAGGCCAGCTCTTCATCGCGCCGGTAATCGGCCTCGGGATATCGATGACCGAAATCGGGTCTCCGCTCTGCCGATGCACAGCCGCGCGGATCAAATCCGGGATCGATGTCGCATCCGGTCGGGCGGTCAGGCCCGGAGCCCCAATGCGGGGCCATATTGCCGTCGCCGATGAAGGTACCCGAATATTCGCCCTGATAGACCCTGCCATCGGCATCGCGATAGGTGCCCTGCCATTCACCCTGATAGCTGCCATCTTCGCGATAGGCACCATCCCAGTCCCCTTGATAGGTGGAATGCTCGGTACCATAAGAGGGTGGTGTGGCGACGACACGGTCATCCCCCACGAATACACCCGGATCATAAGTGGCCTGACCGTCGCGATAGCCATCGTTATAGCCCTGGTTATAGCGGTCCCAGTCGACATTGTAGCGCGCATCCTGAACGACGCCATAGCGGTCGGTCAGCACGGCATCGTCATAATAGCGCGACCAGCCGTAGCCATAATTGGGCTGGCTCAGTCCGTAATAGCCGAAATTACCGATAAAATAGCTGGGCTGGATATAGGTCTGTGGCAGCCTGTATCCGCGCGTTGGTTTGTGATATCCCTTATCATAGCCCATCCGCCCGCGGCGCACATAGCTGCCAGCCTGTTGATAGCCCTTCATCCGGTGCATGTTATTCATGCTCTTCATGCTCTTCATCTGATGCATGTTGTTCATGCTTTTCATCTGGCGCATGTTACCCATGCTTTTCATCCCGCGGGAATAGCCCATGTTGCCCATCTTGGGAGTGCTGCCCATCCGCGGCATGGATTTCGCTCCTGCCGCCGGTCTGGCAAGGGCGTTCGGAGCGGCAAAGGAGAGATCGACGGAGACTGCGGCGTCGTCACTGCCAACCGAGTCGACAGCCGCGATGGCGGCTCCCGGTGCCATCGTCAAAACGCCGGTAAGGCCAGCAAGTAAAAGGGTCTTCATGGTTAACAACTCCCTAGTTCCGGACATGCACCCAGCAAGCCCGACAGAAATCTGATTAACGAACATTTACCATTTTTCGCGGGCTTTGACCATTAGCAGGTTGTTAAATAGAGTAGATTTTCTCTTTTGTCTCGAAATGGGGCAGAATGGTTAAACGGAGCCTAACCAAGATTGTTGGCGATTGCCCCGATCAGCCTGACCATGCCGTCCGCGTCCGCTGGCTGAAAATGGTCGGGCAGGGGACTGTCGAGGTCGAGCACGGCGATCAGCTTTCCCTGTTTGATGACCGGTACGACCAGTTCGCTGCGGCTTTCAGCATCGCAGGCGATATGGCCGGGAAAGCTATGGACATCGGCAATTCTCTGCACTTCGCCCGTGGCTGCAGCGGTGCCGCATACGCCGGCACCAATCGCGATCCTGATGCAGGCGGCCTTGCCCTGAAAGGGGCCGAGCACCAGTTCGTCGCCGATCAGTCGGTAGAAGCCCGCCCAGTTGAGACCCGGGACATATTGCCAGATCAGCGCCGCTACATTGGCCATATTCGCGATGGCATCGGGCTCGCCGTCAACCAGTGCGGCCGCGGAGGACGCGAGGTCCCCGTAAAATTCAGCTGCAGGCTGATCCCGGTTGATGGCAGTTTCAAACATCGCCTTATTTCTGTCCTTCTGAATGGTCTTCGGCATCGGCCCTCTTGACCGGGTCATATTTGGCAAACCAGCCCATGATGTTGTCAACCTTGGCGATCAGCTGGCTTGGCCTGCGGGCAATCAGGTGGGATGCCCCAGGCACCCGCACCAGCACGGTATCGACATTCTGGACCTTGAGTGCGGTGTAAAATTGTTCCGCTTCCCAGGCTGGCGTGCGCCAGTCCGCCTCGCCAACCATCACCATTGTCGGTGTTTTGACATTGTTGACGATAGAAATCGGAGAGCGCCGCCAATATTCCTGCGGCTGTTCCCAGGGCTGGGCACGGAACCAGTGGCGGCTTACGAAGCGGGCGATGTCGCCGGCGAGCGCCATGCTGGTCCAGTTTATTACCGGCTTGACGGTCGCTGCCGCGACAAAACGATCGGTTTTGCCGACCGCCCAGGCAGTCAGTACGCCACCACCCGATCCGCCGGTGATAAACAGCCGGTCCTTGCTGACGTAGTTCCGGGCAAGCATGGCGTCGACGACGCTCATGAGGTCGTCATGATCATGGCCGGGATAGTCGAGATCGATCAACTGGGCAAAGGCTTCACCATAGCCGGTCGAACCGCGCGGATTGGCATAGACCGTGACATAGCCTTCTGCCGCATAGCGCTGGATCTCGGCGGCAAAATAGGGGCCGTACATCGTGTTTGGTCCCCCGTGGATCTCGAGGATCATCGGAAAGGAACCGTCGGGACGGAAGTTCGGCGGCAGGGCGACCCATGCCTCAATTTCGCGGCCGTCATAGCTGGAGGTCACCTTGATTTCCTCGATCCGGGCAAGATCAAGGTGACCGAGCGCGTCCTCGTTGAGCCGGGTCAGCTGACGGCCATTGCCGCTACCCCTGGTCAACGCGACTTCGGCGGGGCGGTCGGTGCTGCCCCTTGTATAGGCAATCAGCGGCGAGCTGCCGCCGGCCTTGCTGGCGACGGAAAAGCTGCCGGACGCATAAGGGCGACCTAGCGAGGTGCCGCCAATATCCGAGACCAGATTGCGGACATTGCCCGACAGATCAATAGACACCAGAGTCAGGATGCCATCGACTTCGGTCTGACCGATCAGCGCCCGTCCGTCCGGCCGCCAGGCAATGGCGTCGATCGACCGGTCGTAACCGGCGGTCAGATTCTGCACGCCGCTACCGTCGGTTGCCATCAGATAGACGTCATTCTGCTGATAGGATTTGAGTTTGTCGTCATAGCCAAGATAGGCGATGCGCGAGCCATTGGGCGCAACGCTGGGAGCAAAATCGGGGCCATCCCGCTGGGTCAGGGGCGTGATTGCCTGGTCGGACAGGTCCACGCGATAAATCTCGCTCTCGATCGGATCGAGATCGGCATTTTCGCTCTGGTTGCCGGTGACAAGAAGAGCGCCGTTGCCCAGCCATTGCGGGCTGTCGAAGCCATTGTCGCCGTGCGTCACCTGCCGGGGCGTGCCACCCTCCGCGCTCAGCGTGAAAATCTGGCTTTTGCCCTTTGGCAAATAGCCGGCACCGTCAAAGCGGAACACAAGATCATCGACAATGCGGACCGGCTGAGCCCATTCCGCGCCTTCGGGGCTTTTGGGTGGCTTTGCAAAGCTGGCGCGCTCGTCGGGTACCAGCATGGAAAAAGCGATGGTCTTGCCATCGGGAGACCAGACCGGCGCGCCAGGGCTCTGTTCCAGCTGTGCCAGAGAAAAGCTGACGCCGCTGTCCTGATAGCGCAAACGCAGATCGGGCTTGCCGTTGGTTGTTGTCAGGTAGACGAGGCGATTGCCGTCCGGCGACCAGCGTACCGAGGAACTGGAGCCCTCGCCGCTGACCAGCGGACGCTGGCTGCCGCTGCGGGTATCGATGGTCCACAGATCGCTGACAACCCGATCAGCAAACCTGTCCATTGATTTGCGGGCATAGACAATGGTCGACCCATCGGGAGAGATTTGCGGATCATCGGCATATTCAAGATCGAACACGCGCTCTGCGGTGAAACGGCGGGCATCCTCTCCGTCGCTGGCGAGCGCGGCCGTGGCAAGGGACGGCAGGCAGACGATTGCCAATATGTAGCGCGTTTTCATCGATATCCCCTCTGTTGCTTAATGTCTTATGGCCAATGGGGCTGATTTGCCAACAGGAAAGCGGCTCAGTCCAGACGGGGCTTGCCGCGGGTCTTCTTGATCGTCGCCTTCTTCTTCTTGCTGTCGACCCGCCGCGCCTTGGCTGCCTTGCTTGGCCGGGTCTTGATCCTGCGAGCGTCGCGCTGGTGGGCCTGTTCGATTATTTCCGCGAGCCGCCGCCTGGCTTCCGCCCGGTTGGCTTCGCGGGTTCGATATTCGCGCACGGTGAATATCAGTTCGCCGCTGCTGGTCATTTTTCGGCCGGCCAGCGATTTCAGTTTGCGAAACGCATAGGGAGGCAGTCGCAAGGCGTAGACATCGACCCGCATCTGGACTGCGGTCGCGACCTTGTTGACGTTTTGGCCACCAGGACCGCTCGCCGCCAGGAATGTCTCGGTGATCGCGCTTTCGGGAATATCGGCCATGGCGTAGTTCTAGCGCCTTGCCGCGGCGCGCAACAGGTGTTGTTAACAAAGCTTGCCAGATCGAGGGGCCAAGCGATGGAGTGATGCCGATTTGCATCAAAAATCGGCTCAATATGACGCAATTTGCTATTTTTCCGGCATCGGACGGCAAAAAGTTAATTTTTTTTCGGCCATGTCCGGGAGTCCGGAAACGACTCATTTCTGCGGGTTACAGAGTCACCGGGTGGTCCGCGACTCGTGCTCAAACCTGTCTTAGCGAAAAATTAACCTTTTACGTTCATTCCTCTTATGGTTAATAAATGATCCATCGGGTCGGCACAGTTCGAACCGGGGGGAGTAATTAAGAAAAAGGGGCTGCCTGATGCGCGTGCTGCTGATTGAAGACGAACCGACGACTGCAAAGGCAATCGAGCTGATGCTGACCACCGAAGGGTTCAACGTATATACCACGGACCTGGGGGAAGAGGGCCTCGATCTTGGCAAGCTCTATGATTACGATATCATTTTGCTCGATCTCAATCTGCCCGACATGCACGGCTACGACGTGTTGAAGAAGCTCCGGGTGGCGAAAGTGCAGACGCCGGTGCTCATTCTTTCCGGTATCAGTGAAATGGACAGCAAGGTTCGCTCTTTCGGTTTCGGCGCTGACGACTATGTCACCAAGCCATTCCATCGCGATGAACTGGTCGCCCGCATCCATGCGGTCGTGCGTCGTTCCAAGGGCCATTCCCAGAGCGTGATCCGGACCGGCAAGCTGGCCGTCAATCTTGACGCCAAGACAGTCGAAGTCGACGGTAATCGCGTTCACCTCACGGGCAAGGAATATGCGATGCTGGAACTGCTCTCACTCCGGAAGGGCACTACGCTGACCAAGGAAATGTTCCTCAACCACCTCTACGGCGGCATGGACGAGCCCGAACTGAAGATCATCGACGTGTTTATCTGCAAGCTGCGCAAGAAACTGGCGCTGGCCTGCGGAGGCGAAAATTACATCGAAACCGTTTGGGGTAGGGGCTATGTTCTGCGGGACATGGAAGAAGAAACGGCTCCTACCGCGCAAGTTGCCTGACAATACGACCATCACTACCCATAGAATCCGAGACAAATCTGGCGGGGCCTTCTGGTCCCGCTATTTTTATGCGCCCGTATCGAGATACCAGCGTTCGGAGCCCTGCAGCGCGAGGGCGGTGAGCTTGTCGGAATAATAGGCCCCAGTGTCGATGCCGATCCGGTTGCCGGCTTCGACCACTTCGTCGCTGATCGTGTGGCCGTAAACGATGACCTTCTCGTGGGCGTCCTCCGTGCCGAGAAATTCCTCGCGGATCCAGCGCAGGTCCTTTGGCCGTTGTTCGGCAAGCGAGACACCCGGACGAATTCCGGCGTGCACAAAGGCATAGTCTCCGATTATGATCTGGTCCTCGAAGCCGGCAATGAAGTCGACATGCTCGCGGGGAAATAGCGTGGTGATCCTGGCCGCAAGTTGTGCAATGTCGAGTTCGACATATTCCTGCATGCTGATGTCGTAGCTCAGGATCGTCTCGCGTCCGCCGATACGGTTGAAAAACCGAACCGATTTTTCATTTCCGGTTGCGGCCGCAAGATAGACTTCCTCATGATTGCCCATCAGAAAACGGACATTGCCCAGGCTGGACTTGAGTTGCATGACCGTGTCGATGACGCCGGCGCTATCCGGCCCGCGGTCGACCAGGTCACCCAGAAATATGATCTCGCTTTCGGCCTTGTCGCGCTCGCCATCATCCTTGATTATCTTTGCCAGCAGCTGCTGCAGCAGGTCGTTGCGACCGTGAACATCGCCGATCGCATAGATCCGCCGGCCTTCAGGGACGGAGGCGCTATCAATTGGTCGGACGGGCTTTTTTTTGCGTAACAGGCGATTCAACATGATAATAATAAATTTGTTCTCGGAAGGCGGGTTTCAAGGGTGAGGGGATATGTGTCCGCTCCAGCGATCCTTATAGCGCAAAACAATCTGAATGGTTGCTGAGAAAGATCAGCTCTCGACGATAAAACTGAGGCCGGCTTTTTCTTCCAGACGCTTGACCAGCTTCTTGCCCATCAACGCGCCGGGGGTCCAGATTCCGCCACCCTTCTTGATCTTGTCCTGGGCGAGGCATAGCGCGGCTTCCGCGATCATTTTGGACGTCGAGCCATAGCCTGGATCCTTGTCGCCCTTGACGCAGAGGCTGGCGGTCTCGCCATTCGCCGTTTCGCCGATGAAGATGATATCATAGCTGCCATTGTCGCGCTGTTCCTTGGTCGGGCCCTCGCCGGGCTTGGGCGTATTCTCTCCGGCGAAAGGATTGGCCTTGGCAACCATTTCGGCAGCCTGTTTGCCGAGGTCGCCCGGGCTGGTGACGACCATTTCATCATATTTGAAATCCCGGCCATAAGGAAAATCGAGCAGGAAGTTGGTTCTGTGAACATTTTTTGTGTTGATCGGAGCCATGATGAAAGGCGCGACCCAGCTGTCGAGCGCCTTGTCATATTTGGGGATCAACATGTTCGGCTGATCGGTGCCCTGGAAACCGGGTGTAAGTCCGAAGCTGCTGCCCAGGATCTTCACCAGCGATGGATTCTTGGCCAGCGCCTTCATCGTCGCGCCAAGGCTGGCTGCGGTGCCACCGGAAAAAGTGCCCTCCATCGAGCGGACCCGACCGCGGATGCGGCTGGCCGGCTTGTCGTAGCGTTTCTCCATGTCCTTCTGCAACATCAGCACGCCGAGATCGAACGGGATCGAGTCAAAACCACATGAAAAACAAATCTGTGCACCGGATTTCTCAGCTGCTTCCTGATGTTCGTCAATCATCGCGCGCATCCAGCCCGGTTCGCCACACAGATCGACATAATGCGTTCCGTGCCGCACGCATGCGGCAACAACCTCGTCGCCGTAGAGCTGATAGGGGCCGACCGTCGTGAGCACGACCTTGGTTCGGCTGGCCATCATGTCGATCGAAGCCGGATCATCGGAATCGGCGACCACCAGCGGGGTGTCCTTGGGCGCGCCGATCAGGTCGCGAACCTGTTCCAGCTTCTCAAGGCTGCGACCAGCCATCGCCCATTTCGGAGCCTCGGCGGAGACGCCATATTGCTGCGCCATATATTCTGCAACCAGGCGTCCGGTATAGCCGGTGGAACCATAAATGATGACGTCAAATTCGGATGATTCGGACATTTCTGGGACTCCTCCGTTTATTGCCGCCTGTATGGCTTACAGTTTTGGCAGAGTCACACCTTTTTGGCGCATATATTTGCCGGCCCTGTCGGCATAGCTGGTCTCGCAGGGTTCGTTGCCCTTGAGGAACAGGAACTGGCAGGCGCCCTCGTTGGCATAGATTTTGGCGGGCAGGGGACTGGTATTGGAAAATTCGAGAGTCACATGCCCCTCCCATTCCGGTTCCAGCGGCGTGACATTGACGATAATGCCGCAGCGGGCATAGGTGGACTTGCCCAGGCAGATCACCAGCACATCGCGCGGAATGCGGAAATATTCCACGGTGCGGGCGAGCGCAAAGCTGTTCGGCGGAATGATACAGCAGTCGGTCTTGCGGTCGACGAAGCTGTTTTCGGCAAAATTCTTCGGATCGACGATAGCATTGTCGACATTTGTGAAAATCTTGAATTCGTCGGACACCCGCGCGTCATAGCCATAGGAAGACAGGCCGTAGCTGATGCAGTCCTCACGTTTCTGGCCTTCGACAAACGGTTCGATCATGCCGGAATTTTTCGCCTCGTTGCGAATCCATCGGTCGGATAAAATGCTCATACGGGTTTCCTGTCGGTGATCATGGTCGCACTACGTTCCAGTTTATCGGCCCGTCAACCCCGCTGATCCGGCGCATGTCTGACGCACGCCACATCACCCATGGCTTGGTGGCATAGTCGGGTGGGAAAAAATTGGCTTCAAGCCAGAAGGTACGGTCAATGCCGCTGCTGATATCATAAAATTCTTCGAACTCCCGGGACACTTCTATGATTGCCGGCTTCCCACTGTGGGATTCAATCTGATTGAGAAAGGTGTTGAGCTCGCTGAGCACCAGCGCGCGGCCCGGGCGGTCGCCGCATTCATTGTCGAAAGCCAGGCGGACCGCAGGCGGCAGCATATTTTCGCCGCGCGGCACCGTGGTGACAAAAATAGTCGCCTGGTCGGAGGCGAGGCGGCAGAGCGAATAGCTGTGAAACGCGCCGTAGCGGATACCCGCTTCCCGGGCCCCCTTGATATTATCGGCAAATCTGCGGTCGCGTTTGTCCGCGCCCGCGGTGGCCCGAATATAGGCAAAATCGACGCCCGTCGCGCCGGCGACATGCCAAGTGATCTCGCCATTGCTTTCATCGACCGAGATGCCCTGCACCGGATACTGGTCACGGGAGGGTGCCCAGCTGACCGCAATATTCCGCAGGACGAATGCAATGATCAGTAACACCACGACTATCGTGGCAAGGCTCAGCATGGTTTTTCTTATGTTTCGATTGGCCACCCGGGTTCCCTGATACGCAGCGGAAGAATCAGTCAGTTCTTGATATGCAATACGCAGATCAAAGTGAAGAGGCGCCGCGCCGTTTTGAAATCAACATCGATCTTTCCTTCCAGTCGCTCGACCAGCAGTTCGGCACCCTGATCGTGGACGCCGCGGCGGGCCATGTCGATGGTTTCGATTTCTGCGGCACTGGCCTTGCGGATCGCCTGATAATAGCTGTCGCAAATCGCAAAATAGTCGCGGATCGGGCGTCGGAACCGGCCTAGCGCAAGGATCAGCGTCTCCAGCGGGTCGCCATTCTCCCGTCCGATCGAAATCACCAGTCTGCCCTCCTGGACGCTGAGCCGAAGCTGATAAGGGCCGGCATAGCCATCTTCATGCTGCTTGAGCGGCTTGAAATGGTTTTCCTCGATCAGGTCAAAAATGGCGATCCGCCGTTCCTGCTCAATATCGGCATTGCGCCACAGGATCGTGGCTTCATCAAGTTCGACGGATATGATGCGCGGATCGGACATTGCGCCCTGTTGCCGCAGCGCCGGTCTCAGGACAAGGGTTTTTGCAGTGCAGCAGTTGGCAGCATCTTGTCCACAGGACTGTCCCCGTGACTTTGGCAATTTTTTCATGGGGCCTCTTGCCGAGAATCGATTCAGGGTCGATGAAGAGGCATGGCCGAATTGATGCGTTTCCAGAATGACGAGAGCGAAGAACAGCGCCTGCCGCGCAATGTCGAGGCGGAGGCGACCTTTCTTGGCGCGCTGCTGATCGACAACCGGGTTGCCGAAGACGTACAGATCCGGCTGCGTCCGGAACATTTTTACGAGCCATTGCATGGCCGGATCTATGAACAGGCGCTGAAACTGCTCGACAAGAATATGGTGGTCACGCCGGTGACTCTGAAGCCCTATTTCGAGGCAGACGAGGCGATGAAGGCGCTCGGCGGACCCTCCTATCTCGCCAAATTGACCGGGGATGGCGCCGGCCTGATCGGTGCCCGCGATTTCGCCAACCAGATTTACGATCTGGCCCTGCTGCGCGAACTGGTCAGCGTCGGGCGGACTTTGGTCGAAAGCGCGCTGGATACGAGCGAGACGGTCGATCCGAAGGAGCAGATCGAGGAAGCGGAAACTGCACTCTACCGGGTTTCCGAGGGCGAGGCCCAGGAAGGTGGCGTGCGCTCGTTCCTGCAGGCGTCGACGGAAGCGCTGAACAATGTCGAGCGCGCCTTCAACAGCGGCGGCAAGGTCTCCGGCATCACCACCGGCCTCACTGACATCAATGCGAAAATGGGTGGCTTGCACAGGAGCGACTTGCTCATCCTTGCCGGTCGTCCGGGCATGGGCAAAACCTCGCTTGCCACCAATATCGCATTCAACGCGGCCAATCGTTATCGCCGCGATATGGAAGACGGGATTGCCCCGGAGGATTCGCTGGGGGCCAAGACAGCCTTCTTCAGCCTCGAAATGTCGGCGGATCAGCTGGCGACCAGAATTTTGTCCGAGCAGGCCGAAATCAGCTCCGAAAAACTGCGCATGGGGTCGATCAGCCGGGACGAGATGCACCGGCTTGCGATGGCATCGCGCGAGTTACAGGACCTGCCGCTGTTCATCGATGATACGCCGGCGCTGACCATTGCGGCACTGCGCACCCGGGCGCGGCGCTTGCAGCGACGTCAGGGCATTGGCCTGATCGTGGTCGACTATCTACAGCTGCTGCAAGGGTCGGGCCGCGCCAATGACAACCGGGTCAACGAAATTTCCGAAATCAGCCGCGGTCTGAAGACGCTGGCGAAGGAACTGCAGGTGCCGGTGATGGCGCTATCCCAGCTCAGCCGTGCGGTGGAAAGCCGGGAAGACAAACGGCCCCAATTGTCCGATCTTCGCGAATCCGGTTCGATCGAGCAGGATGCGGATATCGTGATGTTCATTTTCCGCGAGGAATATTACCATCTCGCGATCAGGCCCGACCAGCCCGATGGCAATTCGACGCCGGAACAGATCGCCAAATATTCCGCCTGGGAAACCGATCACCAGAGCAAGGTCAACAAGGCGACGGTGATCGTCGCCAAGAACCGCCAGGGTTCGACCGGTAATATCAACCTGAGCTTCCTCAGCGAATTCACCAAATTTGGCGATCTCGCCTACGGCGACGGGCCGGAGGAATATTGATTTCGCACAGGACTGGTCAGCATTGCAAGCTGCAGTCCTGGCAAGTTCGGACCATGAAATGAGACGGCAATGAACTTCTGGTTGCGCGCGCTTGTGCTGTCAGCAGTTTCGCTGTTTCTTTTTCTCGGCATCGCAATCGGAGTCGATGTGTGGCAATTCCGAAGCGCGAGCCAGCCCGGAACCGCCGAAATTCTTTCGCTGCGCAAGGAAATCCGAGCCATCGGCGGAAACGGCGACCGCAACCAGAGAATCACCTCCTATTACCCGACCATCCGTTATGCCACCAGCCAAGGGGATTATTTCGAGGCGGAAGCGGGCGAGAGCCTGCCGCAACCCGTTCCGGCGATCGGCCAACGGATTGCGATCCGCTATGTCACTGGCAGGGAGGCTCAGGTCCGGCTTGACCGCGGGGCCCTGCGCGAATGGTCCATTGCCGGCTCCATCATTGCCGTGAGCCTGTTCTTCCTGCTGGTCACGATGAAATTCACGCGGCGGGACATTCCGGAAATCTGATCAGGCAGCCCTGACGACGCAAAAAGGCTCGGCCCTAAAAGATCGGGTCATTCGCACCATTGTCATCGCGGTTCGGAACAGTCGTGACATCTTCGTGAATTCCGCATTCGGACTTGTCCCATCCGCGCCAGCGGCCAGCCCGGGGGTCTTCGCCCGGCAGTACCTTGGAAGTGCACGGGGCGCATCCGACCGACAGATAACCTTCCGCTTCGAGCGGGTGGCGCGGCAGATCATGTTTCTCGAAATAGGCTTCAAGATCGTCCTTGATCCAGTCGCCGAGCGGATTGATCTTCAGCCGACCATCATCAATCTCGAAGCGGGGGATATTGTTGCGGGTTACTGACTGAAACGCCTTACGTCCCGAAATCCAGCTGTTGAGACCAGCCTTGGCGCGAGCCAGCGGTTCGACCTTGCGGATCTCGCAGCAGCCATCCGGATCAAAGGACCAGCGCAGACCGTTTTCGTCCTTCTCCGCCAGTACCGTCGGATCGGGCGTGACAACATTGCTGTTCTTGAGGCCCAGGGTTTTCACCAACGTCTCGCGATAGGCGAGGGTTTCCGGAAACATTTTCAGCGTGTCGACAAAGGTTACCGGAATGGTCGGGTCGACCGATGCCACCAGGTGGAGCAGGACGGCGCTTTCGGTACCGAAAGACGATACGACAGCAACCTCTCCGAGCTGGCGTTCGTCGAACAGCGCCTTGAGCATGGTGGAGGTGTCAACGCCTTCGAACCGCTGGTTCAGGGCATCGGCGTCGGCCTGGGTAAAATCGGGGCGGACATCAATCGTGTCAATCTTGCGTGCTGCTTCAGCCATGACGGAGACTCCAGATGGGGGTGCGCTGGTCCGAGGTTGCTTGATAGACATGCTCGTAGCGGGAGAGAGCAGCCTGCATGTCCTCGGGATTGATCGGGGCGTCCGGCGCAAAGGCATCGAAACCGCAGCGCCGCATATAGGCAATCTGGTCGACCAAGACATCGCCGCTGGCGCGGAGTTCTCCGGTATAGCCGGCCTCGCGGAGGATTTGCGCTGAGGAATAGCCGCGGCCATCGCCGAACACGGTGAAATCGATTTCGATCAGCGACAGGCGATCGAGAAAGGGCAGTAATTGCCGGGCGTCTTCGCCGGCCTCGATGCGCACGGCGGTGGCGTTCGATTGATCCAGGAAGGAATCGAGCGAAACCGCCGGTTCTTCATGAACCTCGTCATCGCGCAAACGGATTGCATCAACCATATATGGCCTCCTTGAACTTTTCCATGCCGACACGGCGATAGGTGTCGATGAAGCGCTCGCCGTCCTCGCGTTCCGCCAAGTAAAGATCGGTCACCGTTTCTATCGCATCGATCACGCCGTCCTCGGTAAAGCCGGGTCCGGTAATCTTGGCGAGGCTGGCATCTTCCGCGCCCGATCCGCCGAGCAACAACTGGTAATTTTCCGTTCCCTTGCGGTCGACGCCCAGGATGCCGATATGGCCAGCGTGGTGATGACCACAGGCGTTGATGCAGCCCGATATCTTGAGCTTGAGTTCGCCCAGTTCCCGTTGCCGGCCGAGATCGGCGAACCGTTCGCTGATCTTCTGGGCGAGGGGGATCGAACGGGCGTTGGCAAGGCTGCAATAGTCGAGACCGGGGCAGGCGATGCTGTCGGTAATCAGGTCGAGATTGGCCGGGGCCAGGCCCGCTTCGTCCAGCTTCTGCCAGAGCGCATAGAGGTTGCTCTTCTTGACGTGGGGCAGGACGATGTTCTGGCTGTGCGTTACGCGCAACTCGTCAAAACTATATTGCTCCGCGAGATCTGCCATCAGATCGATCTGCGCCGACGACGCATCGCCGGGAATGCCGCCGCGTGGTTTCAGGCTGATCGTCGCGATCGCATAGCCGGGCTGCTTGTGTGCGGAGACATTCTGATCGACCCAGAGCGCAAAGTCCGGATCCGACAGGTCCAGTTCGTCGCTGGCCTGCTTGTCGAACGGCGGGTCGGCGAAAAATTCGGTGATCCGCGCCAGCTCGGCAACCGGCGGGTCGAGGTTCAGCTGCTTTATATGGACAAATTCTTCCTCGACCTGGCGGGTATATTCTTCCTTGCCGAGTTCGTGGACGAGGATCTTGATCCGAGCCTTGTACTTGTTGTCGCGCCGGCCGTAGCGGTTGTAGACGCGCAGGCAGGCCTCGGCATAGCTGATCAGGTCCTCAGCCGGGACGAAGTCGCGGATTTCCGGAGCGATCATCGGGGTGCGGCCCATGCCGCCGCCGACGAAGAATTTCGCGCCCAGTTCGCCCGCGTCATTGTGGACCAGCTGGATACCGATATCGTGCAGGCGCATGGCTGCCCGGTCGGTGTCGCTGGCGATCACAGCGAATTTGAATTTCCTGGGGAGATAGGAAAATTCCGGGTGAAAGCTGGACCATTGCCGCAACAATTCTGCCCACGGACGCGGATCGGCGATTTCGTCGGCGGTAGCGCCGGCGAACTGGTCGGAGGAAATGTTGCGGATGCAATTGCCGCTGGTCTGGATCGCGTGCATCTCGACCGAGGCCAGGTCGGCGAGAATATCGGGGGCATCGGCCAGCTTGATCCAGTTATACTGAATATTCTGGCGGGTGGTGAAATGACCATAGTCACGATCATATTTGCGCGCGATATGGGCGAGCATGTGCATCTGCTTGCTGCTCAGCGTGCCATAGGGAATGGCAACCCGCAGCATATAGGCGTGGAGCTGCAGATAGAGGCCGTTCATCAGTCGCAGCGGCTTGAACTGGTCCTCGGTCAGCTCGCCGGCGATGCGCCGTTTCACCTGGTCGCGGAATTCCTCGACTCGCGTGTCGACCATCTTCTGGTCATATTGGTCATATTGATACATGTCAGATCACCCATTCGCCGGCATCGGGATCGGCCGGTTTCAATGTCAGGTCGGGACGGACGGTGGGTCCGAGCGCGCGCACCCGGTCCTTGATATGGCCCGGTCGCGGGCCGTCGTCTGTCTGTTCGGCGTCGATCACATAGGGGGCGTTCACCCGGCGAGCGGCTTCCTCCCGGTGCAGGATTGCATCGCCCTGGTCGCCGACATCGCTCGCATCCTTGACGAAGCGCGACCAGTCGAGGCCGGTCCACCAGATCACGTCACCGGTCTTGAGATCGTTTCCGGTCAAAATCTTCATGCGCCAACTCCTGCCATCCGGGCAAATTCACGAAACTTGTCTTCGGCATCGCCGTAGCGGGCTACCTCTCCAACAACGAGCAACGCCGGGCTCCTGACATTCTCGCGCCGGACCAGATCACCGAGATCGGTCAGCAGCGTCCGCAGCGCGCGAAAATCGCTGCGCGTGCCATTCTCGAGGACCGCCACAGGCAGGTCGGGCGAGGCACCATCGGCGATCAATTTTTCTACAATCGCTTCGGCGTTGGCGACGCCCATATAGATCACCAGAGTACGACCCTTGCCGGCCAGGCCGGACCAGTTCTGGTCGGACAGGCCCTTGCACTGCCCGGCGACAAAGGACACCGCGCTGGACGCATCGCGGTGTGTTAACGGCATGCGGGCCTGAGCCGCGCAACCGAGAGCAGCGCTGATGCCGGGTACGATTTCGACTTCGACCCCGGCGGCCTTGCAATCATCGGCTTCTTCGCCGCCACGACCGAAAATGAACGGATCGCCGCCCTTGAGACGCACCACCAATTGGCCCCTGCCGGCTTCGCTGACCAGGATCTGGTTGATCTGGTCCTGCGGGACGCTGTGCAGCGAGCGCTTCTTGGCGACCGAAATCAGGCGCGCGGACGGAGAAGCGAGAGCCAGTATTTCCTGACTGACCAGACCGTCATGAACGATCACATCGGCCTGTCCGAGCAGCCGGGCGGCTTTCAGCGTCAGAAGGTCAGGGTCACCCGGACCCGCGCCAACCAGATAGACTTTTCCCGCGCCGGCGGTCCTGTTTGATAGATTTTCCATAAGATCGATATGCGCGTATCGACCCGCATGTTCAAAACAGAAGTTTTTGGGGTTGCCTAAGCTGAGCTATTTTGCAGCCGCCGGCTCCTCGCTGGCGGCAGTGGCTTCGTCCTTCAGCCCCACTCCGATCGAGGCGCGGGCCTGCTCGGCCTCCATCGACACCACCGGATAGGCGCAATAGTCGGCTGCATAATACGCGCTGGGGCGGTGATTTCCCGACAGACCGATGCCGCCGAACGGAGCGTCCGACGACGCGCCGACGGTCATCTTGTTCCAGTTGACAATGCCGGCGCGACTGTTCGCCCAATATTGATCATATTGCTGAGCGGTTCCGCCGATCAGGGCCGATGACAGGCCGTAGCGCGTGTTATTGGCCTCTGCGATCGCATCCTCGAAATCGGCGACGCGAACGACCTGCAGGATCGGACCGAACAGTTCGATATCGGGCCGTTCGTCGAGATCGGTGACGTCGATAATCCCGGGCGTGAGGAAAGGGCGTCCCGCTACCGGTCGTGCCATATGCTTGATCGGCTTGCCGCCGTGACTCATCAGCGCCAGAAAACTCTCGGTGAGGCCGTCCGCTGTTTCATTGTCGATAACCGGCCCCATGAACGGGGCTGGCGAGGCGAAGGGCTCGTCGATGATCAGGCGGTCGGCAATATGCTTTACCTCGCGGATGATGCGGTCATAGAGGCTATCCTTGACGATCAGGCGGCTTGCCGCCGAGCAGCGTTGCCCGGCGCTCAGGAAGGCCGACTGCACGATCAATACGGCAGCGCTGTGGATGTCATCCGTGTCCCAGGCGATGATGGGGTTGTTGCCGCCCATTTCCAGAGCCAATATCTTGTCCGGGCGGTTGGCAAACTGCCGATTGAGGGCAATGCCGGTACGGGCGGAGCCGGTGAACAGGACGCCGTCGAGGCCCTCGTTGGCGGTCAGCTGTTTGCCGATGTCAGGACCGCCGTGCAATATATTGACCACACCGGCAGGAAGACCGGCCTTTTCAAATGCATCCACCAGATATTGACCAACCGCAGGAGTCTTTTCCGACGGCTTGAAGATGACCGTATTGCCGGCAATGAGCGCCGGAACGATATGCCCGTTGGGGAGATGGGCGGGGAAATTATACGGACCAAGCACAGCGAGAACGCCATGCGGCTTGTGGCGCAAAGCTGCCCGCATATTGGGCGCACTGGAGAGCTGGCGCTGGGGTGTGCGCTCGGCAAAGGCATTGACCGAGATATCCACCTTTTTGACGACCGATTCTACTTCGGTGCGGGCTTCCCAGAGCGGCTTGCCGGTTTCGCGCGCGATCAGTTCCGCTAGCTCGTCGCCGTCCGCCCGGATACGGTTGCCATAACGCCGTACTGCCTCGATCCGCTTGAGCAGCGCTGTCGCGGCCCATCCCGGCCAAGCGTCACGCGCCTGGTCCACGACGGCATCGGCATCACCGCTGCTGCCGGTCCACAAGGTCGCACCGGTCGCCGGTTCGATGGAAATCAGGTCGCTCAAATTCGCCTCGGTTTTCTATCTGCTTGTTCTGGTTAACGTCTTCATGCCACATCTGTCACGATAGACTAAAGCGGTTAAAAATCCAGCCACTTGGCGACGGTTTCTTGTACCGGCAGCCCTAGCGACTGAACTCTTCTCAGCCTTTGCGCAATGCCGCGCCCATATCGCGGATATCCCTGATTTTTTCCGAAAGCAGAGTCCAGTTGTCGTCTGCCGCGATGGCGGCCCAGATCGACTCCACCTCCTCGATATGCATCGAACAGGGCTCGGGTTTTTGCCAGTAGCTGCTGACGGGCATCCGGTTGCGCGAACGATCGGCGATCAATCGCCGAAAATCGGTAAACTCCTCAGAATTGTCGGTCGGGGAGGCAAGATCGCCGGTCCTGCCCCAGTCGAAGAAGAAGCGGTCAATCTGGATGGTTCGCTGCGCCAGCCCTTTTTCTGCCGCGACAACCAGTTCGCGATCCTTTTCGAACCCTTCGGACTCGATGCCCAGCCGCCAACAGAAATGCTCCGTGAACGCTGTGCCATAGGCTTTCGGAAAGGCTTCCAGCGTTTCGACCAGCGGCTCGCTGTCAGCGATCAGCCGCAGGGCACCAGCAAATTGCGCCAGGTTCCAGTGGAGTGCCTCGGGTTGCCGGGCAAAGCAATAGAGGCCTTCATGATCGAAATAGGCCGCGGTAAAGCCTGGCTCCCAATATGGCGTGAAGCGCCACGGGCCATAGTCGAAACTTTCGCCACTGATGTTGATATTGTCGGTGTTGAGCACGCCGTGGACAAAACCCGCCGTCATGTAGGCCCCTGCCAGACTGGCCACCTCTCGCGCGACATGGGCGAACAATTCTTCTGCCGGATTTTCGGTTTGAACGCCGCCATAATATTGTTCGAGGCAATAGCTGACCAGCCGATGCATCATCGCCTCATTTTTCTCGTAGGCAATGCGCTGGAAGGTGCCGACCCGGACATGGCCGTGGCTCAGCCGGGTCATTACCGCCGAACGGGTGGGCGAGGGCTCGTCGCCGCGCATCAGCTTCTCGCCGGTCTCGACCACCGAAAATGTCTTCGAGGTGTTGACGCCGAGCGCTTCCAGCATTTCCGTCGCGAGAATCTCGCGCACCGCACCTTTGAGTGTCAGTCGCCCGTCGCCGCTCCGGCTCCACGGCGTGGTCCCCGACCCCTTGGTTCCGAGATCCATCAGCCGATTTTCCTGATCGCGCAGCTGCGCAAACAGAAAGCCGCGGCCATCGCCGATTTCGGGATTATAGGTGCGGAACTGATGCCCGTGATAACGTAGCGCCAGTGGCGGGTCGAGATTGTCCGGGAGCGGCTCGAACCGGCCAAAATGGGCGATCCACTGGTCATCGTTCAGATCGTGCAGTCCGACACTCTGATCCCACCTGTCATTCCGGAAGCGGAGAATATGGTCGGGGAAGTCGGCGGCGTGCACCGGATCGCCGATCTCCTCTCCCAGGCGGGTGATCTGTACATCTGGTCGATAGGCGCTCTTGCCGGGCTCGAATTGCGGTTTATATGGCATTTTCCAACAGTGGCGGCTAATCGGTCGCGCAGCAAGTGCGAAGACAGGGCCCAATGCAGCATGAGTGAAGAAAAATCATATCAGGACGTTTACTGGGAATCCGATGACGGATTGAAGCTGCATGCCTGGGACTATCCGTCCGACAGCGGCAAGATACCGGTTATCTGCTTGCCTGGCCTGACGCGCAATGCCCGCGATTTTCGGCATCTCGGAGCGATATTCAACGGCGAGCGCCGTATCCTGATGGTGGATTTGCGCGGCCGAGGCGACAGCGAATATGCCAAGGACACCGCGACCTACAATCCCAAGCAATATGTTTCCGATATCATCATGCTGATGGATGAGCTGGAAATACCCAAAGCGATATTCCTTGGCACATCGCTTGGTGGGATCGTGACCATGCTGCTCGGCAAAATCGCTCCCGAGCGGGTGGCCGGAGCGCTGCTCAACGACATTGGACCGGAGCTGGACCAGACCGGGCTTGATCGGATCGCCTCCAACGTCGGGCAGGGGCGCAATTTCGACACCTGGGCCCATGCCGGTCGGGATCTGGCCGAAAATAACGGCGACATATTTCCCGATTTTACCCTGAAGGACTGGATCGGCTTTGCCAAGAAAATCTACCGGATGAACAGTTCGGGACGGATCAAGCTGGATTATGACATGAAGATCGCCGAGCCGTTCGACGGCAAGGGCGGCGGCAGTGGCGCGCTCTGGAATGCGCTGGAGCATATGAAGGATATTCCGACGGTGATTCTGCGCGGAGAATTGTCGGATTTGTTCAGTGAAAGAACAGCGCGAAAAATGCTCGAAAAGCTGGACAGGGGCGAGCTGGTGACGGTTCCTCGCGTCGGTCACGCGCCGACCCTGGAGGAACCCGCTTCGCTTGACGCGATTGCCCAATTGCTGCACCGCATCGACTGATCTTGTTTTCGGAAAGCCGACAAAAAGCCGTATGAAACCAGCCAGAATCCTGCATCTGCACAGCACGTTCAACCTTGGCGGCAAGGAAGCGCGTGCCGTCCGGTTGATGAACCATTTCGGCGAGGCCGCGGAGCATGTCATCTTGTCTGCCGAGCCCGACAGTCTTTCCGCTCGCGAGGGGATTGCGAGCAATATCAATGTCACCTTTCCGAAGGATGCACCGTCGCTGGCAGGCAAGCCGTCGCTCAAACGTTATCGCGAGTTCGTCACCTATTTTCGTCAGTTCGATCTTATCCTCTCTTATAACTGGGGATCGATGGACGGGGTCATGGCGCGGACGCTTTTTTCACGGGTGGAGGGACTGCCCCCGCTGATCCACCACGAAGACGGGTTTAACGAAGACGAGCGGGAAAAGCTCAACTGGAAGAGAAACTGGTTTCGCAAGTTCGCGCTCGGCGCGTCGCAGGCGCTGGTCGTGCCATCTGAGCGGCTGGCGCGCATTGCCGGCGAGGTATGGAAGCAGCCGGAGCAGAAAATTCACCGGATTCCGAACGGCATCGACGTCAAGCGCTATGAAAAAAAGCCGCAGCGCGGTGCCTTGCCGGGCTTCATCCGCCGCGAGGGCGAAGTTGTGGTCGGGACGGTTGCCGGACTGCGCGCGATCAAGAATCTGCCGCGACTGGTCCGGGCCTGTGCCGCTGCCGGTGACAATGTCCGGCTGGTGATCGTGGGCGAAGGCCCCGAGCGCGATGTCATATTGGCAGAAGCCCAGCGGGTTGGCCTGGCCGACCGCCTCCTGATGCCCGGCTTTCTTGCCGACCCGGCTCGCTATATTGGCCTTTTCGACATTTTTGCGCTATCTTCCGACAGCGAACAATTTCCGATCTCCCTGATCGAGGCGATGGCGGCCGGCTTGCCGGTGGCTGCGACGGATGTCGGCGATATCGGGTCGATGGTATCGCAGGCCAACAAGGGCTTTATCAAGGCGCTGGGCGACGAAGGCAAATTTGTAGAATCGCTTGTGACATTGGTTCAGCACCAGCAACTGCGGGAAGATCTGGGAATGCAGAACAGGATCAAGGCGCAGGCGGAATATAACGAGAGCAAGATGCTGGGTCGCTATGGCCTGCTATATGGCCATGCGCTGGGGCGGGCCGATTTCGGCACGACCAGATAACGAAATTCCTAACAGAGTTTTTTTCGAGCATTTTGATGCACCGCCGTCTATATCGGCATTTGGGGACAAGAGGAGAGTTCATTGTTCAAGGGCTTAAAACCCATTCAGTATAACGGTCGCGAAGTTTGGCCGCTGATCGAGGGTGGAAAAGGCGTTGCCGCCACCAATCACGCAAGTTCGGGAGCATGGGCCGCCGCCGGTGGCATTGGCACCGTGTCCGCGGTCAATGCGGACAGCTATGACGAGGATGGCAATGTCATCCCGCAAATCTATCATGGCAGAAAGCGTGAGGAACGGCATCAGGAACTGATCGAATATGCGATCGCCGGTGCCGTCGAGCAGGTCACCCGTGCCTATGAAATTGCCAACGGCAAGGGGGCGATCAATATCAACGTCCTTTGGGAAATGGGAGGCGCGCAGCCGGTGCTGGAAGGCGTGCTCGAACAGACCAAGGGCATGGTCGCGGGCGTCACCTGTGGCGCAGGCATGCCTTACAAGCTGTCCGAAATTGCGCAGCGATATGGCGTGAACTATCTGCCGATCATCAGTTCCGCCCGCGCCTTCCGGGCGCTGTGGAAGCGGGCCTATCACAAGGTACCCGATCTGATGGCAGCCGTGGTCTACGAGGATCCGTGGCTGGCGGGCGGGCACAACGGCCTGTCCAATGCCGAAGATCCGAGGAAGCCGGAGGATCCCTATCCCCGGGTCAAGGCGCTGCGCGAGACGATGCGTGGCGAGGGCATCGCCGACAGCGTGCCGATCATCATGGCCGGCGGCGTCTGGCATCTGCGCGACTGGCAGGACTGGATCGACAGCGAGGAACTGGGACAGATTGCCTTCCAGTTCGGCACGAGACCCTTGCTGACCAAGGAAAGCCCGATCCCGGAAAGCTGGAAGAGCGAGCTGACCAAGATCAAGGAAGGCGACATATTGCTGCACAAATTCTCGCCAACCGGTTTTTACAGTTCCGCAGTTCGCAACGAATTTCTGCGCAGCCTGGAAGCGCGGTCGGAGCGCCAGATTCCCTATTCGACGGAGAAGGCGGGCGAACATACCCACCAGCTTGATGTCGGTGTGCGGGGGAAGAATTTCTGGGTCACCCGCAATGATCTGCTGCGCGCGCGCGAGTGGGACGGTCTCGGCTTCACCATGGCGATGAAGACGCCGGACAATACGCTCGTCTTTACCACGCCGGAAGAATCGAAGATGATCCGCAAGGACCAGGCCGACTGCATGGGCTGCCTGTCGCACTGCGGCTTTTCCGCCTGGAAGGACCATGACAACAACAGCACCGGGCGGCTCGCCGATCCGCGCAGCTTCTGCATTCAGAAGAGCCTGCAGGAAATCGTGCATGGCGCGCCGGTCGAGGAGCATCTGATGTTTGCCGGCCATGGTGCCTATAATTTCGGGACCGATCCTTTCTATTCCAACGGTTTTGTGCCGACGGTGCAGCAGCTGATGGACCGCATCCTGACTGGCGACTGAGTTGGACATCCGGCTTGATGATCTGAGCGACCGGCAGGTGCAGAACCTGCTGGCCGAGCATCTTGCGGGAATGCACGAAAACTCGCCGCCGGACAGCGTCTATGCGCTGGACCTTTCCGGTTTGCAGGCGGCGAGCATTTCGGTCTGGACCGCCTGGGATGATGATGTCCTGATGGGCATAGGCGCGCTCAAGCAATTGTCGTCAGCGGCAGGCGAGATCAAGTCGATGCGCACTGACCGCCGGCATCTGCGCAAGGGTGTCGGCCTTGCGATCCTCGACCATATCATCCGCGAAGCAAAGCAACGCGGGTTGAAGCGGCTGAGTCTCGAAACGGGATCGGGCGCGGAATTCGAGCCGGCGCTGAGCCTTTATCGCAAGCGGGGCTTCCGGAACGGCCAACCGTTCGGGGATTACCAGCCGACCGCCTTCAACCAGTTCCTGCACCTCGAGCTTTAGCCGGATATCCCTGTTTCTCCCGCCGGGAGAGCGGTCTGGCTCAATCCAGATCCCATGCCCGTTCGCCATGGTTGGAAATGTCCAGACCATCGCGCTCGTCGTCCTCACTGACCCGCATCGGCAGGATGAAGCTGATACCGAATCCGAGGATCAAGGTTGCGACCGCCGACCAGATGGCGACCGCGCCAACCCCTATCAGCTGGGCGACAAACTGGCTGCCAAAGGCCATGCCTTCGGGATAGCCGGTGCCGCCAAATCCGCTGCCGATGAACAGCGCAAGCAGCAGGCTGCCGAGCATGCCGCCGACGCCATGGACCGCGAAGACGTCGAGGCTGTCGTCGATTTTGAAGCCGTTCTTGACCAGACCGACCGCCATGAAGCAGACGATCGCTGCGGCCGCGCCGATCAGGATCGATGCGCCGGGACCGACGAATCCGGCTGCGGGGGTGATCGTTGCCAGCCCGGCAATAGCGCCAGTTGCAACGCCGACGGCGGTCGGTTTGCCGACCTTGAACTTCTCGATCAGGATCCACACCAGCGCTGCCATCGAGGCGGCAATATGGGTATTGATGATCGCCGCAGCTGCGTCATCTGTCGCGGTCAGGGCGGAGCCGCCGTTGAACCCGAACCAGCCGACCCAGAGCATCGCGGCACCGGCAACGGTCAGGGCAGGGCTGTGGGGCAGCATCAGGGTTTTCGGCCAGCCCATCCGCTTGCCGAGCATGATCGCGACGACCAGCGCGGAGACACCCGCCGTGGTGTGCACGACAATGCCGCCGGCAAAATCAAGCACGCCGAGACCGCTCAACCAGCCGCCGCCCCAGACCCAGTGAGCGACCGGCGCATAGACGACAAGCGACCAGAGGGCGCAAAAGGCGACGACCCAGCCGAACCGGGCGCGCTCGACCCAGGCTCCGATCATCAGCGCCGGGGTGATCACGGCAAAGGTCATCTGGAACAGGACGAAGGTCGATTCCGGAATGAAGGTCGCCTGCCGCACATTGCCGAGATTGGCTAGCATCCAGTTCATGCCGTTGCCCAGAAATCCGTTGGTGACGCCACCGAAGGCAAGCGTGTAGCCGACGACGATCCAGAGGACCGAACAGACACCGACCACCGCCAGGCACTGGATCAGCACCGAGAGAAAATTCTTCGCGCGGACCAGGCCGCCGTAGAACAGCGCCAGACCGGGCAGGGTCATCAGCAACACCAGCGCGCTGGCAGTCAATATCCAGGCGGTATCACCGCTGTTGGCGACGTCGGCGATCGCCGGATCGATGGTTTGCTGCGCCTGCAGGGGCGAGGTCGCCCATATCGCGGCCAGGGCCAATCCGGAGGATTTGACTGGATATTTCATGACGTCCCCTGCAACTATTATCTTGTTAGGCCTTATCGCTCTAGCGAATCAGATTGTGGCAAATTTCTAGTCGAGACAGGCAGGGGACTCAACGTAAAGCTTAGACCCAGCCATCCAGCACCTGGTCCGGCGGGCGATGGCCGTCGGCCCACACCCGGATGTTGGTGATGACCCGCTCCCCGGACGCTTCCCGGCCCTCAAAGGTGGCGCTTCCCATGTGCGGCAGCAGCGCGACATTCTTGAGCGTGAGGAAGCGCGGATCGATATTCGGCTCATTCTGGTAAACGTCGAGCCCGGCGCCGCCGATCCGTCCGTTTTGTAGTGCATCAATCAGGGCATCCTCGTTGACCAGATCGCCGCGAGCGGTGTTGATCAGATAGGTGGACGGCTTCATCATGCCGATCCGGGCGGCATTGATCATTTCATGGGTTTCGGCGGTGTGGGGACAATGGAGCGTGATGATATCGCATTCTCGGATAAGGTCATCGAGATTGTCGACAAAACTGGCGCGTAGCGATTCCTCTACCGCCGGCGGCAGCTGGCGGCGATTGTGATAGACGATAGACAGGCCGAAGCCGGATGCGCGGCGGGCCACTGCCTGGCCGATGCGGCCCATGCCGATGATACCGAGCTTCTTGCCGCCGATACAATGGCCGAGCATGCCGGACGGCTTCCACCCTTCCCATTGTTCCGACCGGATCAGTTTCTCGCCTTCCGACAGGCGGCGCGGCGTCGACAGGATCAGAGCCATGGTCATGTCGGCAGTATCTTCGGTGAAAACTCCCGGCGTGTTGGTCACGAGGATTTTTTTTGCCCGGGCGGCAGCCAGATCGATATGGTCGACGCCGGCTCCGAAGCTGGCGATCAGGCGAAGCCGGTCCGGAGCATTGGCGATCATTTCCGCATCGATATGATCGGTGACGGTCGGGACCAGCACATCGCAATCCGCCATCGCCGAGATCAGGTCGTCGCGGGTGAATGGCCGGTCGGAATAATTGGGCACAGCATCAAACAGTTCGCACATGCGATTCTGATTGGAGTCCGCCAATTCGCGGGTGATGATGACGCGGGGATTCGTGCATGGTGATGAGTCTGGCATAGACCTGTTGCTATGCCCGAATTTCGGTTCAGGTCAAGCAGGCGACGCTTGAAGCCGGCGAGACTTTTCGGCTATGCACGACACAACCGGGGATCGAGAAACCAATCATCATGCGTAATCTGGCAATCCTGCTCATCATCATATCGGGTCTGTTGCTGCCAACCGCCGCCAGCGCACAGGAGGAGCCTCCCTATTGGGCTTCGATCGACGAACCCGAGGCGCGGATGCGCACCGGCCCGTCCACCGAATATCCAACGATGTGGATCTACAAGCGAGAGAAGCTGCCGGTCAAAATCCTGGCCCGCTACAAATCCTGGCGCAAGGTCGAGGACCACGAGGGCACCCAGGGATGGATGCACGCGCGGCTGCTCAGTGCCTCGCGGACCGGGTTGGTGCTGGCGACCAGCGGCAAGCCGGTGGCCATGCGCGCGAATCCCAATGGCAATGCCAAGATCATCTGGCGTGCCGAACCCGGGGTTGTGGGCAGCCTGACCCAGTGCGAAAAGGGTTGGTGCCTGTTCGATGTCACCGGGCGCAGGGGCTATATCAGCATCGACGATGTCTGGGGCGACGAACCGCTAAAATAGATCAGTCCAGCAGTTCCAGCGCGACCGCTGTGGCTTCGCCGCCACCGATGCACAGAGCCGCCACGCCCTTTTTTAAGCCACGTTTTTTCAGGGCAGCAATCAGGGTCACCATGATGCGGGCACCGCTGGCACCGATCGGATGGCCGAGCGCCGTGGCGCCGCCGTTGACGTTGAGCTTGTCGCGGCTGATACCGATATCCTGCATCGCGAACATCGCGACGCAGGCGAAGGCCTCGTTCACTTCCCAGAGGTCGACGTCGCCGACCGACCAGCCGGCCTTGTCGAGCACTTTCTGGATCGCCTGAACCGGTGCCGTGGTGAATTTCGAAGGGGCGTGCGCATGGGCCGCATGGGCCACGATCCGGGCGACTGGCTTCAGTCCCTTGGCATCGGCCACGCTGGCACGGGTCAGCACCATCGCCGCGGCACCGTCCGAAATCGAAGAGGCGTTTGCCGCTGTTATCGTGCCGTCCTTGGCAAAGGCCGGACGAAGCTGCGGAATCTTGTCGGGATTGCCCTTCAACGGCTGCTCGTCCTTGTCGACTGTGACATCGCCACGGCGGCTCTTGACCTCGACCGCAACAACCTCGTCATCAAAGGCATCGCCTTCGACGGCAGCCTTGGCACGGGCCAGCGACTCGATCGAATATTCGTCCTGCGCTTCCCGCGTCAGTTGATATTCCCCGACGGTTTCCTCGGCAAAGCTGCCCATCGCCCGACCGGGTTCATAGGCGTCTTCCAGGCCATCGAGGAACATGTGGTCCTTGGCCTCAGTATGACCCAAACGGGCGCCGCTGCGCATCTTGGGCAGCAGGTAAGGCGCGTTGGTCATGCTCTCCATGCCGCCGGCAACAATCATGTCGATCGAGCCGGCCGCCAGCGCTTCGGCACCCATGATTGCAGCCTGCATACCGGAGCCACACATTTTATTGACGGTGGTCGCCTCGACCGACTGCGGCAGGCCGGCATAGATCGCCGCCTGGCGGGCAGGGGCCTGGCCCTGGCCAGCGGACAGGACGTTGCCCATATAGATGCGTTCGACGTCTCCACCGGCGATTCCGGCTCGTTCGACTGCCGCCTTCACCGCGACCGCACCAAGGTGGGAGGCGCTGACCTCTCCAAGTGCGCCCTGCATGCCGCCCATCGGCGTGCGGGCGTAGGAAAGAATGACGATCGGATCGGAACTGGACATGTCGGGACCTTTCTGGCTTTGCTAATGCACGCTGGCTGCGCGCTCGATTCTTGCAACGCACATAGGCGCGCGTTTGCGCTTTTTCAATTGCGGCATTGAAAGCCAGCCCTGGCCATGCCAATCGGTCGCAATATCTTCATGGGAGCGTTCGTTGCCCGCTTTTTACCCGCCTCTGTCCGGCGCCCTGCTCGGTCTGATCATCGGCAGCTTCCTGGCGACGCTGATTGTCCGCTGGCCCGAGCAGCGGTCAGTGATCGGCGGCCGCTCATCCTGCGACGGTTGCGGTCACCAATTGCGCGGCTGGGAGCTTATTCCCGTCGTCAGTTTCCTGGCGCAGCGGGGCAGATGTCGGCAATGCGGCGCGCAAATTGCCACCGACCATATTGCGGTTGAGCTTGCCGCAGGCCTGATCGGCGGCCTGGCGCTATTCGTATCGCCGGGGATCGGAGGCCTGTCCGGGGCGCTATTCGGGTGGTTGCTGCTCACGCTTGCTGCACTGGATGTGAAACACCATTGGCTGCCCGACAGCCTGACAGTTCTATTGGCCCTGTCCGGATTGGGCACCGGGCTGCTGTCGCTCGGCCCGATGCTGCAGGAGCGGCTTATCGGCGGCATCGCCGGATTTGCTTCGCTGGCGGTTGTCGCCGCATTGTACAGGATGGTCAGGGGCCGGGAAGGCCTCGGTGCAGGGGATCCGAAGATGCTGGGCGCGATCGGCTGTTGGCTTGGTTGGCAGATGCTTCCCCTGGTAATTCTCGGTGCCAGTCTGGTCGGCCTGCTGGTGGCGTTCTCTTGGAGGCTGCGCGGCAGGGCGGTGTCCGCCGACAGCATCTTGCCGCTGGGCAGCCTTATGGCGATCGCGGCCTTTCCGCTCTGGCTATTCCAGGCGGCGATCGGAGCTGCGCTCCCCTGATTTGTGCCCCGGTTGCGCTGGTTGGGAAAAAGCGTTGCCAGCCGATAAGCGGTTCGCTAACAGGGCCCCGATTTCGCTGACCGTCAATTGACACAGCCATAATGCCCCTGTGGTGGAATTGGTAGACGCGCTCGACTCAAAATCGAGTTCCGCAAGGAGTGCCCGTTCGAGTCGGGCCAGGGGCACCATTTTCCGAAAATTCAAATAGTTGTGACTTGATTGCAACGATATTGGGCCGTCTTGTGAAAATGCGTTGCTAAGCGTCATTATTACCGGCGTCTTGGCTGGACTATTGCTGCGATATATAGAAGGGGCGGCGCTTGGGTAGGCGGCTCGGTCCGTTCCATTCAAATCCATTTTCAGATTACACCCAAGGCATAATGCCGGGTGCAGGAGAAACTCATGAGAATCGCAAAATTTTTGACCGCCACGGCGCTCGGTGGCGTGCTTGCCTCTGTTCCGGCCTACGCCCAGGACGCACAGGACGAGCAGACATTCGAAGACAATGTCATCATCGTCACTGCTTCCAAGCGCACGACCAGCTTGCAGGAAACCCCGATCTCGGTTTCGGTGACAACCGGCGACACCCTTGAAAACGCGCAAATTCGTGACGTTCTGGATCTGCAAACGGTCACGCCTTCGCTGCGTGTCAGCCAGCTCCAGACATCTTCTGCATCGACCTTCATCATTCGCGGCTTCGGCAATGGCGACAACAACTTCGGAATCGAACCATCTGTCGGCGTGTTTATCGACGGCGTGTTCCGGTCGCGTTCAGCGGCGGCCCTGTCCGATCTTCCCAATGTGCAGCGCATCGAGGTGCTGAACGGCCCGCAATCGACGCTGTTCGGCAAAAACGCTTCTGCCGGCGTGATCTCCGTTATTACCCGTGAACCGCAATTCGAATTTGGCGGATCCGTTGAAGCCGTTTACGGCAACTACAACAACGTCGTTCTCAAGGGCGATATCACCGGCCCGCTGACCGAGAATATCGCCTTCTCGATCGACGGCAGCTATAACCGTCGCGACGGTTACGCCAAGATTGTTAATTTGGACGAAGAGCAGAATAACCGGAACCGGTGGGCTGCTCGTGGTCAGCTTTTGTTTGAGCCAACACCGGATTTGAAGATTCGCGCTATCGGCGACTTTTCTCGGATTGATGAAATTTGCTGCCAGGTGACCACCATCGTAGCCGGCCCGACCGCCGGAGCGATCCAGTTGCTCGGCGGGCAATTCTCGACCGATCGTTTCGGCTATGATGCCTATCTCAATCAGGTTCCAATCAACAAGGTCGACAATTACGGCGGCTCGCTGCAGGTTGACTATCAGGCGGGTGCGCTTTCGTTCACCTCGATCTCGTCTTACCGGGAACTGAAGAACCTGTTCGTATCCGACATCGACTACAGCAGCCTGGATATTGCGAACGAAACCCGCAACCAGAAGGTCAAGACACTGACCCAGGAATTCCGCGTCGCATCGGACTTTGACGGTCCGATCAACTTCCTGCTCGGCGGCTATTATTTCGATGAAAGCATCTCGCAGAGAAGTCAGATCGACAACGGCAGCCAGATTCGTGACTTCTTCGAAATCCTGGCCGGCGGCAATCCGGCCGACGTAATCGCCGGCAACCCGAGCGTATTCAATGGTGTCGAGGCGGCTCTTGGCCTGCCACAGGAATCGATTTTCCGTACGCCGCTGCTTACATCGGAGCAGTTTTCAATGGACAATCGCTCCTATTCGATTTTCGGCACGGTTGATTTTGAGCCGGTTGATGGCCTCGTCTTGACGGGTGGCTTCAACTATACTGACGACAAGAAGGATTTTGCACTCGCTCAGCAGAGCTTCGATCCGCTGGGTCAGGTCAACTTGGTCGATGCGTTCATCGTTGCTGCGACCGGTGGCACCGTCGCCACGCGTGCCCAGTTCCAGGCACTTCCGGCGGCCAACCAGGCGGCTTTGCTTGCTGCAGCGCAGTCGGCGGCCAATCCGCTGCTCGGTCTGGCCCCCTTCCAGTTCCAGCCGCCTTTCCTGACCATTCCGAACGCGGTCGAGGACGGCAAGACGCGCGATGACAAGTTCACCTACCTGCTGCGCGCGGCTTATCGGATTTCCGACGAAGTCAACGTGTATGCCAGCTACGCTACGGGTTTCAAGGCGAGCTCGGTGAACCTGTCGCGGGACAGCAGGCCTTCGAGCAGCGATTTCCTCGCCGGACCAGGCGGATCGACATTCGCAGCACCGTCGTCGCCGATTCTTGATGCCGGTCTGGCGCTTCCCAATCTGAGAAGCGGTTCGCGCTTTGCCGGACCGGAGAATGCCACGGTTTATGAAGTTGGCGTCAAGGGGCAGTGGGAAGGTTTCGGCTTCAACCTCGCGCTGTTCGACCAGACGATCAAGGGCTTTCAGAGCCTCGCCTTCACCGGCACCGGCTTTGCTCTGCAGAATGCAGGCCAGCAATCGGTCAAGGGTTTCGAATTTGACAGCACCATCACCCCGACCCAGGGCCTGGTCTTCACCTTTGCGATGACCTATCTTGATCCTTTGTTCGACGATTTCCCGGGCAGCGTGCTGGGCAATCTGACCGGTAAAACCCCAGGCGGGATACCCGAGTTCGCCATTTCGACTTCGGCAACCTATTCGCACGAATTCGGTGCGAGCGGGAACATGCTGATAACGCGCGTCGACTATAGCCATGAAAGCAACACGCCGATCAACAATGGCTTGCCGACGTTTAACGCGGCTTTGGGCAATACCCAGATTTTCAGCCGCGAGGTCAACCTGGTGAACGGGTCGATGACGCTCAAGCTGGAAAACGGCCTGGAAGTTGGCGGCTATGTCCGCAATCTGCTCAACGACAAATTTATCACGACCGTGTTCGATGGGGTTGCCCAGTCGGGAACGGTCTCGGGCTATCCGAGCCCGCCGCGCACATATGGCGGTGTCGTTCGTTTCAAATTCTAGCATTGAACTAAAATTATAAAAATGGGCCCTGTCAGGAAACTGGCAGGGCCTTTTTGTATCCAAATTGCATCAAATTTCCTGCCACCGGTGCAAAAATGTAATGACGCGGTGCATTTTTTGTATTTCTGTCTGGACTTAATTGCGCGATTAGTTGACTATCGACCCGTTGGAGAGAAGAGCAAAAGCATCTCTGTCCAATAAGAATAACGGGATTTGGGAGAGAGAAATGCGTAAATCGCTACTGTTAGCCGCTACAGCTTTATCTGCAATGTCCGTGCCTGCGATGGCACAGGATCAAGAAGGTACCCTTGATGACAATGTCATTATCGTTACCGCACAAAGGCAGGCACAAAGTGCTCAGGATGTTCCGATCGCGGTCTCCGCATTTTCGGGAGCGGCGCTGGAAGCACAACAGATCGAGAATAGCTCCGATCTCCAGCTGACCCTTCCGAATATCACCTTTACCAAAACCAACTTCACCAGTTCCAGCTTCACGATTCGCGGAATTGGCGATCTGTGCGTCGGCGTTTCCTGTGACCAGGCGACGGCGATCCACCTCAATGATTCGCCACTGTTTTCCACCCGTTTGTTTGAAACGGAGTTTTTCGACCTTGAGCGTGTGGAAGTCCTGCGCGGTCCGCAGGGCACCCTGTTTGGCCGCAACGCGACCGCCGGCGTTGTGAATGTCGTCACCGCCAAACCCAGAATGGGAGAATTCCAGGCATCCGGCGATGCGGAATATGGCAATTACAATGCCATCAAGGTCAAGGGCATGGTCAATATTCCGCTGGGCGACACGATCGCGTTCCGCGGGGCTGGCGTTTACGTGAAACGCGACGGCTATACGACAAATCTCAATGGCGGCCCGAAGCTCGATGACCGCGATCTTTACTCCATCCGCGGATCGTTGCGTTTCGAACCAACTGCCGACACAACGGTCGATCTCTATGCGTCCTATTTCCGTGAAAACGACAACCGGATGCGTATCCAGAAACAATATTGCCAACGAGACCCGACAGGCATCCTCGGCTGTCTGAACAATTCGCGCAATGCGGAAGCGTTCAACGCCAACTCGACATTCACAGCCGCCCTGTCTTCAAGAGAATTCCTCGCAATCCGCGGCATCCCGACAGCGTTTGCTCTGGGCAGCCTCTACGGCCCTGATCAATATTCCGGTGTTTCCATTCCTGCCGATTCACGCACTGTGAACACGGCTTTCACGCCACAATATTTTACCAGCGAACTGACGTTCCAGGGCAAGATCGAGCATGATTTCGGTCCGATTAGCGCCCAGTTGTCCGGCACCTATCAGAAGGTGAAGCTGGATTCCCGGCAGGACTATAACAACAATATCGGTCGTCGGGATATCTATGCGCCGGCCCTGAATACGCTGGCTGCCGCTGCTGCAGGCCTCGTTCCTGGTCTGCCAGCCTCCTATTTCGCTCCCATAGCGGCAGCGATCATTCCGAACGGGCCGAATGGCGTATTGTGTACTTCGGAATCCGATACCATCGGACTGGGATCGTTCGGCGGCAACAGTAATTGCGCGACAACACCGCTGCAATATGACCGTTCGAATCAGAACAATAGCAGCTGGTCGGCGGAAGCCATCATCTCCAGCGATTTCGATGGTCCATTCAACTTTCTGGTCGGTGGTATCTATGCCGACTACCATCTGACCGAGAACAGCTATTATGTGAATGCGTTCGCGATCGATTATGTGACCGGTTTGCTCGGCAGCTTTACTTCGCTGAGTGGTGGTTTGCCGCCCTCTTTCCTGGGCACGCCCTATTTCCGCAACAACACGGATGATCTGACCGTCAAGTCCTATGGCCTGTTCGGTGAGGTCTATTTCGACATCAGCGACAAGCTGAAGCTGACCGGTGGATTGCGGTACAACAACGACAAGAAAAACGTCCAGGCGCGTTCTACTCTGGCGAGTTTCCTTGTCCCGTACAGCCAGACCACCAACGCGTTTGAATCGCCTTATGTCGGATCATTCGATGCGGACCCTGGCACACCGGGCAACCAGATTTTCCAGAACCGGCAGGTCAAGTTCAACGAGATTACGGGTCGCGCGGTGCTCGACTATAAGATCACGGACGACAATCTGGTCTATGCATCCTATTCTCGCGGCTACAAGTCCGGTGGTTTGAACCCGCCGTTGCAACCGATCTTCGCGGTGCCCGAATCGTTCCGTCCGGAGCAGGTTGACGCGTTTGAAATCGGGTCGAAAAACACGTTCGGCGATGGGGCTCTGCAACTTAACCTGACCGCCTTCTACTATAAGTACAAGGATTTGCAGCTCAGCAAGATTGTGGCGCGAACTGCGGTCAACGAGAATATCGATGCCGATATCTACGGTGCCGAAGTCGAGGCCATTGTCCGGCCCGATCCGGACTGGCTGATCAACATGGGATTCAGCTATCTCCATACCAAGGTCAAGGGCGATACGTTCAACAGCGATCCGCGTGACTTTGGCGGAAACCGCTCGGACGCGGTGATCATCAAGGACATTACCAACGCGTCCAATTGCGCAGTGGCCTCGACGTCCGGTAGTGCCGCTGGCGTCAATCAGTTTGTCAACACCATTACCACCGTCATCAACGCGGGTCTCGTGCCAGGTGTGGCAGCTGGTGCAAATCTGCAACCAACGACGTCCTTCCCGGCCAATGGTGGCATTGCTTCTACAGGCGCATTTGGTATTTGTAGTGTGCTGGAAGCCGCAGCTGCGGGCGCCTTTGCCGGAGCCGGGATTAACCCGGCAGCCTTTGGCGGTATCGAATATTTCGCTGCCGGCATTCCGAAGAACATCAAGGGCAACCAGTTGCCACAGGCACCTCAGTATAAATTCTCTGCCGGTGTTCAATATACGTTGAACTTCGACAATGGCATGAGCCTGGTTCCACGTGTCGACCTGGCCTATACCGGAGAAAGTTTCGGCAGTATCTTCAACGGCAACGTCAACCGGATCAAGGGCTATGCTCAGGCAAATGCCCAGATGCAGTTGAACGGGACGGATGATCGCTGGTATATTCGCGGTTTCATCCAGAATATCTTCGACAGCAATGCCGAAACCGGACTCTATGTGACCGATCAGTCTTCCGGTCTGTACACCAATATCTTCACGCTGGAACCACGCCGCTACGGTATCGGTGCCGGCTTCAAATTCTAGTCACCAATTGAAGGTTGAACTGGACGCCCTGCCGGGAAACCGGCGGGGCTTTTTGTATCTGCGAAACCCCTCCGCTCTGATTATTCGCAAGCGATTCCATCCCCATCCCGGTCGAGATGTCGACCGTATCCGCGCTGGCCGCGATATATGGGAGTCGGACCAGCAGCCCTGGCCGCAGTACAATTGGGATAATAGTCCCGCGACCCGGTGGGGCGGGCCGGTTGAGGTGCAACGGATCCGCCGCCATGGCAGTGTCTGCCGCCATTCTGACGATCATTGTGACAGCCGTCAGCGGCGGTCCGTCCTCCATGCGCGAGCACCTGAGCTGACGGCATCGTGGCAATCACCAGCAGTGGGAGGAGGAATTGGACGGGAGCCATATCCTGACAATAGGCCGTAAATGTCAAATAGCCATGTAATAGAAATCCAGCAGATATCTGAGTTCAATTTTGCTGGGCAGATCTGGTTCGGTTTTTCGCTGGGGCGACTTTCGGTATTGTTGATTTCCCGAACCTGCAACTGCAGAAAAGCCCATTTCCATTGCAGGTCCCGCAGCGGGGAAGGCTGGTGCCGAATATCCGACTCGAACGGATGACCTACCGCTTACAAGGCGGTTGCTCTACCAGCTGAGCTAATTCGGCATGCACTGGAATTGCTGCGCGCTATTAGCGTCAAACCACGCCAAAGGTCCAGCCCTCTTTTCGTGCGACCTCTTCGGTCATGGCCGGCGGATTCCAGAGCGACCTGTCGGCTGCCATCCGCTTCATCCAGGCGGCGGTGATCAGGGCGTCCGTGCTGTGGTCGTCGTAGCGCCGGAGTGGTGCCGGCGGGGCTGTTTCCAGCCGTTCGAGAGCCTGTTCGAGGCCCGCGCGGTCGCGTATCTTGCTGCGGCCCTTCGGCAGGCCGGCCGCCAGTGCGGCGATGGTGGTATAGATCTCGACAATGACGGGTCCGCGTTCGGGGATGGCGTCAAAAGGCCAGACCGGAATGGTGCCGCCAAGCTGGTGCAGCAGCCGCATGCCGGTAAGACTGGATTTTCCGACCTGGGCGGCACCGACCAGATTGAAACAACTGGCACTATTCGCTTGTCCGGTTTGCCGCTGATGGCGCTCGACTTCCCGCAAACGGCCCACGCCCTGGCCGAACAGGTCGCCGACATGATCGCGGCTGTGGCGAAAATGGCGCTTTGCCTCGCTGTGCTCGAGAAAAGTGCTGACGCCTAAATGCGGATCATCGCTGGACAGACAATCGACCATATTCCACAGGGCCTTCGCATTGTCGGGGCTATGCCGCCATTCCGGAAAATAAGCACCCTGGTCCAGAAAGGGCAGGGACATGGACAGGTCAAACCCGATCAATATGTCCTGGCTCGTTGCCGCCAGTCGCGATAGCCAGGCCAGAACATCCGGGCGCGACCAGCGCGGTTTGGGGCAGAGCAGGGAAGGCGGACCGTCTGGACCGATCAAGGCCACTGCGATGCCGTCGGGTCGTTCCGATCGGGCACCGGACCAGTCGACGCAGGCAAAATGGGAGAAGTGTCGCACTGCCATTCTCTAGCGGATCCGCAGGGCAAAAGAAAAGGGCAGACCCCTTCGGATCCGCCCTTTTCCAATTCGATGTGGAGCGCCTATTTCTTGGCAGCCGGTTTCCGGGCTGCTGGCTTGCGCGCAGCGGGCTTGCTGGCGACGGGCGCTTTCGGCTTTGGCGGATTGGCGTGGAGGTCTTCCAGCACCTTGCCCGCAACATGGCGACCACCCCAGCCAAAGGCCAGTGCCGCAGCTGCCGCACCGCCGATGACCAATGCGGTAAAGGCCGTCTGCACGATTTCCTGTCCGACACCCATGAACTGCAAGCCCATGAAGGTGAACAGGATGATCGTCGCATAGCGGACAATCGTCCCTGCCATACCGCCCTCGGCCGCTCCGCCGATAATTTTGGACAGCATGTTGGCAATCAGGAAACCAACCGCGATTACGATCGCACCAAAGATTACGCGTCCGCCGAGCTCGAGTACCTGGTCCAGTATCGATGTCAGTTCGGCAAAGCCGAGCAACCGCATCGCCGCTATCGCGAAGAACAGCATGATCGCGACCTGGGCAATTCTCGCGACCACGGAGGTTAGCGAGGTGTTTGCCGGCAGGATGTCCAGCGCGGCGACCGACCGGTCAACGCCAAGTCCCGGCAGGATCTCGGTGATGATCTGGACAACGAATTTGCTGATCAGATAGCCGATACCGAGGATGATGGCAGCGCCGATGATATTCGGAATCGCCTCGAGGATCATACGGAGCATATCGCTGGCTGGCCCGGAGACCGATTCCAGATTCAACGCCTCCAGCGCAAGGATTGCTACCGGAATGATGATCAGAACATAGATGATCGTACCGATCGTCTTGCTGATCGCCGAATTACCGGTAACCGTATCGATCCCACCGCGATTGGCCCATTTGTCAAAATCGACTGTCTGCAGAAATGTCACGACAAGGTCCCTGACGATCCGTGCGACAACTATCCCGATAAAGAATATGATCGCTGCCCCGAGAAGATTGGGAACGAAGCCCATGATCGAGTTGAGGAGGGTCTGGATCGGCGCATCCACGCCGCCCAGTCCGAGAACGCGCAATATGATGAGCAGACCGAACAGCCAGATCAGCAAGGAGACGATCTTGCCGAGCGCCTCGCCAACAGATGCTCCGGACGAGGTATCCCGCTGCAGGAATTTTACATTGTCGACGAGCTTGGCAAAGGTCCATTTCGCGGCCTTTGCAAGAACCCATGTGCCGACGAGGATGATCAGGGCAAGACCAAGCTTCTCCCCCCATTCCATCATCAGCTCCGTATCCAGAGCATAATTGCCTATTCGCATACCATCCATTTCGCTTCCCCTAATAGTGGTGGTTATCTTGTAATATGCCAATAGCATGTTATCGCGTCAATTGACAGGAGCCAATATCGGGTTGGCCAAATTCCGATTTAAAAACTGGTAGGAAATCAGGAGCTTGTCTCAATTTCCACGACGACCCGACCGACGGCCTCGCGTCGTTCCAGCACGGCCAGCGCCTCCGCTGTATCGGCCAGAGCGAAGCGATGGGAGATATGCGGACGCATTGCCCCTATAGCTGCGAGGTCGCGTAACGCCGCGCCTTGCCGCTGGGCCAGTTCCGGATCGCGGCGCGGTGCTTCGCCCGCTCGGACACCGATCAGGCTGTAGGTCTTGATCAGAACGTGGTTGGCCGGAAAGGAGGGGATGGTGCCGCTGGCAAAGCCGACGATAAGATAGCGACCGTTCCAGGCAATCGCCCGGGTCGCGGTCAGCGCCAGATCACCGCCGACCGGATCAAAGACCAAATCGACGCCGCGTCCCCCTGTCAAATCCTTGACTTTGGCGGCCAGATTTGGGTCGGACGGATCAAGCAGATAGTCGGCCCCGGCCTGATCAATGGCCTGCAGCTTTTCCTCGTTTGATCCGGTACCGATAACGATTGCGCCGATATGCTTTGCCATCTTGACGGCTGCCATGCCGACGCCCCCGCTCGCGCCGAGAATCAGGATGCTCTCACCCGCCCCAAGCTGACCGCGCTCGACCAGTGCATGCCATGCGGTCGAGGCAGCGGTCTGCCAGCAAGCCCCTTCGCTGAACGAGAGCGCCGATGGCAGGGGAGTGACGGCGGTCTCAGGCACGATCCACTGTTCCGCCAGTGCGCCGCCCTTGCCGCCAGCCATAACGCAATCGCCGATTTTCAGGCTGTGCACGTCTGCTGCCGTCTCGATCACTTCACCTGCCGCTTCCAGACCGGGTACGAACGGTGGATCGGGCCGGAACTGATATTTGCCTTGCGTCATCAGCAGGTCGGGGAAGTTGAGGCCGGCGGCGCGAACCCGGATCCGGACTTCGCCGTCGTTCAGAGGGCGTGCTTCTGTCTCCAGAATCTGGATGGACTCCGGGCCACTCAGGGCGGTGCAAGTGGCAGCGCGATAGGGACCAGTCACGATTTGGCCGCTGCGACAATTTCCCGGGTGAAGGCTTCGATATCAAAGCGGTTCTCGCTGCTGTCATAGCCGCGCCGGACGATGACCAGATCGAGGGAGGGAATGATTACGAGATACTGGCCGCGGTTGCCAAAGCCGGCAAAGGCGTCCTTCGGTATTCCCTCGGACTTGTTCATCAGCCAGAAGGTTGCCCCATAGCCAAACTTGCCATCTTCCGGCTGCGGTCCCGATGGCGTACTGACATATTCCCGCCAGTTCTCCGGCAGCAGCCGCTCGCCGTTCCAAAGGCCGTTGTTCAGATATAGCTGTCCCAGACGGCCCAGATCGCGCGCGGTGGTCCAGACCTGGCTGGAAAGGATGTAATTGTCCTGCCAGTCCGTCTCCGCATAGGTGCGAGTCATGCCCAGTTTCTGGAAGAAACCATAAGGATCGAAATCATGGTCTGCGGGCATGTCGTTCTCAAGCCTGGCGTTTTTGTCCAGATGCCCGGCCTGAGCGGCAAGCACGGCCAACAATATGTCATTATTGGCATAGCGAAACCTGGTGCCAGGTTGGTAAAGCAGCGGCCAGATGGGTGCTTGTTCACTCGCGCTGGTGCCACCCATATAGATTGCGTCCGTTCGATTACCGGCCGTGTCGCTGATCAGCCCACTGGCCATGCGCATGAGATTGTCGATTGTGATGAATTGGCGCGGATCGCCGAATTTCTGCCATTGCGGCAGGCCGGTTGTGGCACTTACATCGACCATGCCGTGCTGCACGGAATGGCCAATCAAGGTGCCGGCGATGGATTTCGCGACCGACCAGGTGCGCTGCCCGGTGTGCAGATCATGACCGACCTTGTATTTTTCTGTCTGGATTTTGCCGTTATGCAAAATGAGCACAGCGCTGGTTTTTCCGCCAAAGGCCTGGGGTTGGAATGCCCGCGCGGCAACGATCTCATAGCCCGTTAATCCGGCCCGTTTCTGCGCAAGCGCATCTCGATCCCCCATCGGCCACGGCAGGTCGTCATGAAATTCACGCATCTTGGTCCGCGGGCCGGCTTTTATCCCGCCGAGCCCGATCGGCATTGCGGTGCAACCACTCTTGCGATTCCAGATCGCAGCGCGCGGCGGCGCATCGTCGGCAAAACGGACACGGACCTGCCGTTCTGCCTCATCCACTTCCTCTTCCAGTGTGGGAACGATATCGGCAATCCTGTCGTAAATGCCGGTGAGCTCATCCGCCTTGATATCTGCCAGTGATTTTCCGCCATTCCACAGGCCGGAACAGATAAATTGCGCCTTATAACCTGCCGCCAGAGCGCGGTCATAGCGGACCGATTCCCCATCTTGGGCCAAGGCACTGCCAGAAAACAGCGCGCTGACAACACAAAGGCTAACCAGTTTTTTTCGCACGCAAATTCTCCCAATAATCAAGCCGTTCGCGGATCTTGTGTTCGAAACCCCGGTCGACCGGCTGATAAAATCTTTCCGGCTGCATGTCCTCGGGCCAGTAATTGTCACCGGAAAACCCATCATCGCTTTCGTGATCGTAGCTATATCCCGACCCGTAACCAATGTCTTTCATCAGCTTGGTCGGAGCATTGAGGATATTCTGCGGCGGCATCAGCGAGCCGGTTTGCCGGGCGGACTTCCAGGCCTGCTTCTGCGCCTTGTAGGCGGCATTGGATTTGGGGGCAGTGGCGCAGTAGAGACAGGCCTGTACGATGGCCAGTTCCCCTTCGGGACTGCCGAGAAATTCATAGGCATCCTTGGCCGCCAGCGCTTGGACCAGCGCCTGCGGATCTGCGAGGCCGATATCCTCGCTGGCAAAGCGGACAATCCGGCGCAGCACATAGAGCGGCTCCTCTCCAGCAACCAGCATCCGGGCGAGATAGTAGAGCGAAGCCTGCGGGTCAGATCCCCGCAATGCTTTGTGCAGCGCGGAAATCAGGTTGTAATGTCCCTCCCGGTCCTTGTCGTAGACGGGCATACGGCGATGCAGGGTTTTGGCCAGCGCCGCTGGATCGAGAGGTTCGTTGATGTCCAAGGAGAAGAGCGTTTCTGCCTGGTTCAGCAGAAAACGGCCATCGCCATCTGCGCTGGCGACCAGGGCATCCCTGGCCTCGTCGGTAAGGGGCAGCGTTCTGCCCTCCAGACTTTCGGCTCGCTGCAAAAGCCGGCCCAGGGCATCGCTGTCCAGTCGGTTGAGGATCAGCACCTGGGTTCGGCTGAGCAAGGCGGCGTTCAGTTCGAAGGACGGATTCTCGGTTGTCGCCCCGACCAGCACCACCGTGCCGCGCTCGACATAGGGCAGGAAGCTGTCCTGCTGTGACCGATTGAACCGATGAATTTCGTCGACGAACAACAGGGTGGCCCTGCCGGACTGGAACCGCATTTCGGCTTCGGAAAAGACCTTTTTCAGATCCGCTACGCCTGAAAAAACCGCTGATATCGCCTTGAAATGCAGTTCCGTCTGGTCAGCCAGCAGCCGCGCCAGGCTGGTCTTGCCCGTGCCGGGAGGGCCCCAGAGAATGATCGAGGACAGCCGGCCTGCGGTGACCATGCGGCCAATTGTTCCCTCCGCTCCCACGAGATGGTCCTGGCCGACGATGTCGGACAGCTGCCGTGGTCGCAAGCGGTCGGCCAGCGGTGCATCTGGCATGCTGCCAGACCCCGGTTGCGGCTCTTGTTCGTCGTCAAACAATCCGGGCATGGCTAGCGGACGGCGGACTGCTTGATCGGCCCATGGCCGGCCTGGCGCTGGCGCACCAGTCGCATATAGGTCTGCGCCACCGCATTGTTGATCTGGTCCCAGCTATATTCTTCCGCCCGCTTTTCCCCGGCCGAGCCATGGGCATGGCGCAGGTCAACGTCATCGCAATAGAGCTGCAGTGCATCGGCGAAGCCGCGTACCGCCCCCGGCGTGATCAGCTTTCCGGACACGTCATTTTTTACGAGGCTCTGGCTGCCGGTGGCCTTTGCCGCGACGACCGGCAGGCCGCAGGCCATGGCTTCGAGGGTGACATTGCCGAAGGTCTCCGTGATAGAGGGATTGAACAGCATATCCATGCTGGCGACCGCCCGGCCAAGATCACTGCCCTGCTGAAAGCCGGCAAAAATGGCGTCGGGGATCCGGTCTTCAAACCATTGCTGAGCCGGTCCTTCGCCGATCACCAGCACCTTATGTGCTACGTTGCGCCGCTTCAGTTCGTCTATCGCATCGGAAAAGACATCAAGCCCCTTTTCCATCACCAGCCGACCCAGGAAGCCGATGACTGGTTCGTCATCCGCGATCCCCAGCGATTGGCGCCATGGCAGATCGCGACGACCGGAATTGAATATCTCGCGATCAACGCCGCGCGACCAGATACCGACATCATAGTTCATTCGCTGGTCGCGCAGAACCTGAGCCATTGATTCCGACGGGGCAACCAGGGCATCGCACCGGCGGTACAGGCGCCGTAATATCGCCTCGATCACCGGTTCCAGAAAGGCCAGATTATAATAGCGGGGATAGGTTTCAAACCGTGTGTGCACAGAGGCCAGCACCGGTATATTCCTGCGCCGGGCCCAGGATACCATCTTATGCCCGACGCGGTCGGGACTGGATATTTGCATGATATTGGGATTGAACTGCTCGAGATCCTTTCGGACATCGCCCGAAATACGAGTCGGAAAACGATATTCGCCGCGTCCGGGAAAGGCGACCGAGGGCACGCTGACCAGATCACCCGTTGGTTCGAAAGCCGGCGTATCGGTAGTGGGAGAATAGACGCGCACGGCCGCCCCCTGCCGCAGCAGATAGTCGACCAGCCGGTTGAGCGCCTGGTTGGCGCCATCGCGGACAAAATTATAATTGCCGCTGTACAGGGCAATGCGAAGGTCATTGATTTCCATCGAAACCTTCAAGCATAGTCAGCGGTGAATTGCCATTGTGAACTTGCTCGGCTAGCAGACGCAAATGATCCGGACTCGGCTTGACCATGTGCTGACAGGCACACCAAAACCCTTTCGCGAAGATGGAGAGATGAGCGCCATCGCCAAAACCGCGACAGATCAACCCCTGATGCTTCGTTTCGAGGGTCTTGAAGGCAATCGGGTAGCCGATCCCGTGCACCACGGCGGACCCGACAAGGCGGTCCATCTCTACCCCGCAGAACATTATGGATATTGGCAAGCCAAATATCCGGATCTGCGCCTGTTGGACCAGCCGGGGGCCTTCGGTGAAAATTTCAACTGCACGCAACTGGTCGAATCCCGGCTCTGTCTGGGGGATATTTTTCGGGTCGGCGAAGCGCTGATCCAATGCAGCCACGCGCGGCAGCCTTGCTGGAAACTCAATCACCGTTTCGGCAAGCGGGATGTTCTAAAATCCGTGATCCAGACACGCCGCTCAGGCAGCTATTTTCGGGTCTTGGAGGAAGGACTCGTGCGGGCAGGGGACGGGATGGTTCAGCAGGAAAGACCAATGCCTGACTGGCCGCTGGACCGGTTGTTCGGGATGATCATCGCCGGTGAGCACGCGGACAATCGCGAGGATCTCAGGGCGCTTTCCGCCAATTCATTGCTGGCAGAAAGCTGGCGGATCCGGGCTGCGCAACTGGCCGAGGCTTGACCGGCCTATTCGCTGTCCGTTGTCGGCGGCGGATACAGGCGCAGACGAGTGACCCGGCGATCGTCCGCTTCGGTAATTTCCAGAATCCATCCGCTGGGATGTTCCAGCCGCTCACCCACTCTTGGAATATGGCCGGCCAGCACGAAGGACAAGCCGCCGATTGTGTCGACGTCCTCATCGATTTCTTCCAAAGCGGGGTCGATCTTCTCGCCAACATCATCCAGTTCTGCGCGGGCATCCGCTTCCCATATCCCGTCGTCCATCTGGACCAGGAGGGGAACCGGCTCATCGTCATGCTCGTCCTCGATCTCGCCGGTAATTTCCTCGACAATATCCTCGATCGTGACCAAGCCTTCCGTCCCGTTATATTCGTCGAAAATAATCGCCAGATGGATCCGGGTCGCGCGCATTTCGGCGAGGAGGTCGAGCACACCCATAGATTCCGGAACAAAGCGCGGCTGCCGCAGAAACGGCGTTATGTCATCCGGGAAAGGCCCGCCCTTGGCGACGATCGCAAAGATATCCTTGATGTGGATCATGCCGATGATGTTGTCCAGATTCTCCCGGTAGACCGGGATCCGGCTGTGGCCGTGCTCTGAGAATATATCGACGAAATCGCTAAATGGGGAAGTCACCTCAATGGCGATTATATCCGCCCGGGGCACCGCGATATCGTCGACCCGATGCTCGCTGAAATGCAGCATGTTGCGCAGCATCTCGAGTTCCAGCGGTGATATGTCCGCCTTGCTATTGGAGTCGGATTCCGTGTCGTTTTCGTGGTCGTCGAGAACTTCTTCGATCTGCGCTCGCAGACTATTGTCGTCGGTATTGCCGAACAGCAGAGCCTTCAGGCTCCGCCATATTCGCCCGGGTTCTTCTTCCTCCCTGGACTGGCTGCTGCTGCGCGCCGTGCCGGAGCCATTGTCATTTTCAACGTCGGTCATTCTGATATTCTGTTTACCTGCTGTGTGCTTGTTCTGAGTAGGGATCGGCAATGCCGAGCGTTGCCAACGCGTTGATTTCGCAATTTTCCATCAACCCTGCTTCTATTTCGTTTTCGTGGTCATATCCTAGCAAATGCAGGGACCCGTGCACAATCAAATGTGCAATATGATCGGAAAAGGCGATATTCTTGGCTGATGCCTCCTCGCGACATGTCTCGTAGGCCAGGATAATATCTCCCAGCAAAGCCTCGCCGTCGTCGGTGTTGGAAAGCGCGTCCAGAAGATCGGGCTGGATCTGTGGAAAGGACAGGACATTGGTCGGCTTGTCCTTGCCGCGATAGGCCTTGTTCAGGGCATGGACCTCGCTGTCGTCGGAGAGCTTCACGCTCACTTCGAGAGCAAAATTCCGTAGCAGGAGATCGGCATGGGAAGAAGCGCGGATCGCCGCATCAGCGGCCCGCTCGGCCAGATCCTCCCAGTCGGCGCCGCTGTCCCATTGTGAAGAGGCGCTCAGTTCAGTCTGGAGCATCTTTGCCTTCGTAGGCTTCAACAATTTTCCCAACCAAGGGGTGGCGGACCACATCGCTGGCACCGAACTGGACCGAGCTCACGCCTTCTATGCCCTCCAGCTTGGATACTGCGTCGGCGAGGCCGGACACGGCTTCTCTGGGCAAGTCGACCTGCTTGGGGTCGCCGCAGATCACCATCCGGCTGTTCATGCCAAAGCGGGTCAGGAACATTTTCATCTGGGCCGCCGTGGTATTCTGCGCTTCGTCGAGAATCACGAACGCATCGGACAGGGTTCTGCCGCGCATGAAGGCAATCGGTGCAATTTCTATCTCGCCGCTTTCTATCCGGCGCTCCACCTGTTCGGCCGGCAAGGTATCATAGAGCGCATCATAGAGCGGACGGAGAAACGGATCGACTTTCTCTTTCAGGTCGCCGGGCAGGAAGCCGATCTTCTCGCCCGCCTCGACTGCCGGACGCGAAAGGATCAGCCGGTCCACCGAACCGCTGATCAGTTGCGAAACCGCCTGGGCCACCGCGAGATAGGTCTTGCCCGTCCCTGCAGGACCCAGCGCAAAGATCATGTCGTCCCGCGCCAGCGCTTCCATATAATGCGCCTGGCGTACCGAGCGCGGGAAAATTGTCTTCTTGCGGGTCCGGATCATCACCTTCGGTGCGTCCGCGACGTTGTTCTTGTTGTCGCTCGTGCTGGCTGCCGCCTGCTTCGCCACCTTGGCGACGCGCGGATCAGCGGCCATCGCAATGATCGCCTCGACCGCGCCGTTGTCAATTTCCTGGCCCTGTTCCAGACGGTTGTAAATACCGGTCAGGACATCCCGTGCCTGTGCGACGGCTTCTTCCTCGCCCTCGATCTTCAACTTCGTCCCGCGCGCCGCGATGTAGACGCCGAGCCGGTTTTCGATCGCGACAATATTCCGGTCATATTCGCCGAACAGGTCACCCAATATCTGGGGATCGTCAAATTCCAGGTCCATCTTGATCAGTTTTCCCGCCGTCGCGGCTTTGGGTTTTTGTGCCATCAGGCTGCTAGTCTTTCTCTGATCTGGCCGGTGAGACTGTTAGGGCCGGCCTGGGTGATTTCGACTTCAACCAGATCTCCGATCTGGAGATCCGGCGAAATGATATGAACCGACTGCAGCCACGGCGTTTTCCCGATAAGCTGGCCGTCAAGCTTTCCCGTTCGCTCGAGCAGAATATCGGTCGTCCGTCCCACTGTAGCCTGGTTGAACTCATATTGCTGCTCGTTCAGCAATGCCTGCAAGCGCCGCAACCGTTCGTCCATCACCTCCGGTGCGACCTGTTCAGCCATGCCCGCCGCCGGTGTCCCCGGACGCGGCGAATATTTGAACGAAAAAGCCTGTGAATAACGAGCCTCGCGGACAATCTGCAGCGTTTCCTCGAAATCCTGTTCGGTTTCACCGGGAAAGCCGACGATAAAATCCCCCGAAAGCGCGATGTCAGGTCTTACGGCGCGCATTTTCTTGAGAATGTCGAGATAGCTTTGGCCGCTATGCGACCGGTTCATCGCCTTCAGGATACGGTCGCTGCCGGACTGGACGGGAAGGTGCAGGAAAGGCATCAGCTTTTCGACGTCGCCATGCGCGGCGACCAGGCCTTCGGTCATGTCATTTGGATGGCTCGTCATGTAGCGAATGCGCTTCAGGCCGGGAATTTGGTCGAGCGCCCGGATCAGGCCATCCAGACCCTGGCTCTGGCCCTTGTCATCCTGCCCAGTCCATGCATTGACATTCTGTCCCAGCAGCGTGATTTCCCGCGCACCGCCATCGACCAGCGCCTTGGCCTCGTCGACCAGATCATTCCATGGCCGTGAAATTTCCGCGCCCCGGGTGTAGGGGACTACACAATAGGTACAGAACTTGTCGCACCCTTCCTGCACCGTGAGGAATGCCGTGGGGCGAGCCTGTTTGCCGCGGGACGGCAGAATATCGAATTTGGACACGGCGGGCATGTCGGTATCGAGCGCCTTCTTGCCGGATTTTGCCTGTTCCATCAGTTCGGGCAAGCGATGATAGGCCTGAGGCCCGACGACGATATCGACACTCGGCGCACGCCGGGAAATTTCCTTTCCCTCCGCCTGGGCGACGCAGCCCGCCACCGCGATCATCGGGGTCGATCCGTCTTTGCGGCGCAACCGCCCGATATCGGAATAGACCTTGTCGACTGCCTTCTCGCGGATATGGCAAGTGTTGAGGACCACAAGGTCGGCGTCCTCGCCATTTTCGGCGGCGCTCATGCCCTGGTCCACGAGCAGTTCGGACATGCGCTCGCCGTCATAGACGTTCATCTGGCAACCAAAGGATTTGATATGAAATTTTTTGGGATCGGCTTGGGTCATAGACCGCGGCTATACAATGGCTTTTCCCCCCAGGGAAGCTGAAAGCGGCACCGCTATTCTGCGCCGGGCCTCTGCCGCAATCTCTTTCCGTCCCGAATAATGGGCCGGATCAAAGGGTTCCAGAAAATGGACGTCAACCACAAAGCTGCCTGGCCGGGTCAGAAGCCGCCAGGCGTTGGATGGCGCACTTTCCTCGCCCGTCCATCCAATCTCGTACGCATTTTTGCCGTAGTTCAGAAAAATTGGCTGCACCATGATTCCTGGCGGTGGCGGTTCGAGGACCTTGAGCAGCGGAGCCTTGAACGGGAGCAGGGTGGAGCCGTCGGTCGTGGTGCCTTCCGGAAAGATGGTGATCGCCCAGGTTTCCTCGAGCGCGTCGCGCAACTGGTTGATCTGCTGCGCCACGCCCATCCGGTCGGAGCGGGACACGAACACCGTGTCGTTCAACTTGCAGAGCCAGCCGATGATCGGCCAGTTGCCAATCTCTTCCTTCGAAACAAAGGCCGTTCCGCTATGGCCTCCAAGGATCGCAATATCCACCCAGGAAAGATGATTGGAAATGAAGAATACGTCGCGGCGGATCGGAGTGCCGACAATCTTTACCCGCGCGCCGCAGGCGAAAGCGGCGATTTTGAGAAATGTCCGGGGCCAGGGATTGGGCAGGCGCAATAGCCGCCAAAGGTAGTAAAAGGGGATGCAGACGAACAACGCCGCAAAAATCAGCATCATGCGCAAGGTGAATCTTATATAACCCATCGGGGTCGCTCCGTCCCACAGTCGATAGGCCATTGGATGGGTGTCACAAGGTCGTGCATCCGGGTCTGGATAGGGCACCTCAGCTTTTTCTGGCGAGAGATACGCCATAAAGCTCCATGCGATGATCAACCAGCCGGTAGCCGAGTTTTTCGGCTATCTGCTTTTGCAGGGCTTCCAGCTCCGGATCGACAAATTCTATCACTTTTCCGGTTTCGACATCGATCAGATGATCATGATGAGATTCCGGTACGGCTTCATAACGGGCGCGTCCGTCACCAAAATCATGGCGGTCCAGAATTCCTGCTTCTTCAAACAGGCGAACCGTCCGGTAGACGGTCGCGATCGAGATTCGGGAATCGACCGCCGAGGCCCGCTCGTGCAGAGTTTCGACGTCAGGATGATCCTCGGCATCGGAAATAACGCGCGCAATCACCCGACGCTGGTCGGTGATGCGGAGTCCCTTTTCCGCGCATAATGCTTCAAGATCAATTTTTTGCGGCATGCAACCTTCCCGTTACGATGGCGAAGACTCTATGCGGGGTCGCGGATATTGCAAAGGGAAAATTACGGCAAAAGCGCCGCAATTTTCCGAATTCCGTGCTGCAACAAATGGTTTATTTCGTTTTGCCCTTTTTCTTGCCGAGACCTATGGCCTTGGCAAGCTGGCGGCGCTTTTCAGCGTAGTTGGGCGCAACCATCGGATAATCGTTCGGCAATCCCCATTTTGCGCGATAGTCTTCCGGCGTCATGCCATAGTGAGTCATGAGGTGGCGCTTCAGCATTTTCAGCTTCTTGCCATCTTCCAGACAAACGACATAATCTGGCTTGATCGATGCCTTGATCGGAACCGCGGGCTCGGGCCGGGCTTGTTCAGCCGCCTGACCGGAAAGGTTCGCGAGGGCCCCATGAACACTGCTGATGATAAGCGGTAGATCGGATACCGCTACGCTATTGTTGCTGACATGTGCTGCAACGATGTCTGAAGTGAGCGTTATTAGCGTCTCATTCAGAGCAATTTCTTCCTCTGTCATATTCTATTACCTTAAGTTGCGACTATTATTTTTTATATTGCATTATCTGCTCGTCGGTATTTGCACAAACTATCTGGGACCGCAACTGTCAAACCAATCAGCGATATTTTTAAACGGAAAGCGTTGCCTTGTAAGTAACCGCGTCATATTTCTCCATATCGGGACCCGTGTAATAGGCCTTTCTCAATCCGATGCGGTGGAAGCCGAATTTGGTGTATAGTTTTTCGGCAGTATTATCGGCTCTCATCTCCAAAAATACGGACGCAACTTGATGGGCCCGCGCCCTCTCAAGCATATGGTCGAGCAACAGATATCCTATGCCCTGACCTTGGTACTCTGGTGCCACAGCGATCATCAGCAATTCTTCCTCGTCCGCTGCCTGCCGGCTGATGACGAAACCGCAGACGATGTCCTGCCGCGATGCGATTAACAGCTTCGCATTCGGCATCGAAAGCATGGAACGGCACTGATGATTGTTCCATCCCTCGCCGTAAGTCTTGGGAAAGGCCCGATCCATGACCTGCATGACTGCATTCAGATGGCTAAGGTCTCCGGTCCGTATTTCGATGGGACCCAAGCCATCATCGTCCCACGGGCACTGGCGACTGGCCATCGCTCAGGCGGATTTCGCAGGCTGGGCGTCCGGCTCGCGCCCGTAATTCGGCTTGGCAGGCAGGTTTTTCATCTCGCTGGCCACTAAAGAGATATGCGCGGCGTTTGGCAATATCGAAAAATGCGTATCGATGCCCGTTGCGCCTGCCAGTTCAGCGGCCGCAGAGCCGACGATTACGTCGGCCGCCAACTGGCTGGCCGCCTGTTCCGGCGTTAGCGTTGCAAACGGGGCAATCGGATCACCGGAAGCGGAAAAATTCTGCACGAAATATTCGCCATGTCCCGCGTGCATCGCGACGCAGATCGGGCGAGCTTCGTCCAGTTGATCTCTGGCCTGGGCCGCAACCAGCGACAGACAGCTATAGCCCTGGACCGTCGCTCCCCAGGCCAGGGCAAGCGCTTTGGCAGCGGAAATACCGATGCGCACGCCAGTAAAGCTTCCCGGTCCGCAATTGACCAGTATCCGGTCGGCCCGACCGTGACCGGGAAGCTGAGCGATGGCGGGAATCAGCTTTTCCGCATGGCCGCGACCGATCTCGGCATAGTCGGCAGCCAATAGCGCGCCATCATCGAACAATGCGACGGAGCAGGCGACGGTGGCGGTGTCGATTGCGAGAAGTCGCTCGCCCATCAACCGGTCAGATCAGGCTGTTAAATTTGTCGAAGTCCGGGCGAGGGCTGCGATCGAAAATCGTTGAAGCATCGCCATAGCCCAAAGTTGAGATGAAATTGGATTTCACATTAGGCTGATCGCCGAAAAATTCCTTGTCGACGGCGTCATTGTCGAAGCCGGACATTGGGCCGGTATCGAGGCCGAGTGCGCGCGCAGCGAGAATGAAATAGGCACCCTGCAGCGAGCTGTTTCGCATCGAATGGACCTTGCGCGCTTCGGCATCGCCCTCGAACCAGCTTTTGGCGTCGGCGTGCGGAAACAGCTCGGGCAGATGGTCGTGAAAATTCTGGTCCATGCCGATGATCACAGCTGCCGGTGCCTTGCGGATCTTGTCCTGGTTGCCTTCCGATGACAGGTCCGCGAGTCGATCGCGCGACTGCTGGCTGTGGCACCAGATCAGCCGTGCCGGCAGCATATTCGCGCTGGTTGGCCCCATCTTCATCAGGTCCCAGATGGCGTGGAGCTGTTCCACGGTCACGGGCTTGTCGAGATAGCCGTTATAGGTGCGTGCTTTTAGAAACAGCTGATCCAGCGCTGCTTGGCCCAGTGGAGAATTCATTGATTTGTCCTTGTATTGGGGAGGATTAGGCGGCGCGGACTTCGGTAACCTCGGGAACATAATGTTTCAGAAGCGACTCGATGCCGTGCTTGAGCGTGGCTGTGGATGACGGGCATCCGGCACATGCGCCCTGCATTTTGAGAAAGACAGTGCCCTTGTTGAAACCGCGATAGATGATGTCACCGCCATCATTGGCCACGGCGGGCCGCACCCTCGTCTCGATCAGTTCCTTGATCTGGGCGACGATGTCGGCATCCTCGGGATCGTCATGCACTTCTTCTTCCGGTGGCACGATGATGTCGCCAGCACTGCCCGGCTTGAAAAGCGGCAGCCCTGCGGAGAAATGATCGAGCAGGATGCTGAGCACCTGCGGCTTCTGTTCGCTCCAGTCGGCGCCCGGTCCACATGTCACCGAGATGAAGTCCGATCCAAAGAATACACCCGTCACATCACCGAGCGTGAACAGGGCCTCGGCGAGGGGCGATATCTCGGCCTCCTCCGGTGACGCGAAATCGCGGGTTCCGTCGGACATGACCGGCTGACCCAGAAGAAATTTCAGGGTCGATGGATTTGGTGTTTTTTCGGTTTCAATCAGCATGAATGGTATCTGGCGACTATCATCGCTTCAATCAAGGGTTAAACAGAAAACCGCAGGGGCACGATGCCTTTATCCCGGGAATATTCACTGGCCAGTAACATTGGGCCTGCTTATATCCGCTGGATGAAAACAATAGCTTCCTCCGCCCTGCGGACCTTGCCCCTTGTCCTGCTGCTGCTCTGCTTGCTGACGATCCCCACCATCGGCTTCGCGCAAACGCCAGCAAAAGAAAAGCCGGCAGACGATAGCGAGACCCCTTGGCTCTACAAAAACAGCGATATCCCGGTGGACAAAAGCTGGACCTTCGGAGAACTCGACAACGGCATGCGCTACGCGGTCAAACGCAATGGTGTTCCGCCCGGGCAGGTGTCGATCCGCTTGCGAGTCGATGTTGGTTCGCTGATGGAGACGGACGAGGAGCAGGGATTCGCTCATTTCATGGAACATCTGACGTTCCGCGGTTCGACCCATGTTCCCGACGGCGAGGCAAAGCGTGTCTGGCAGCGCCTCGGCGCGACATTTGGCAGCGACAGCAACGCCGAAACCACACCGACGCAAACCGTCTACAAGCTTGATCTGCCCAATGCCACCAGGGCCAGCCTCGACGAGAGCCTGAAAATATTGTCGGGTATGGTTAGCTCTCCCGGACTGAGTATCACGGCGGTCAACGCCGAACGCCCGGTAGTGCTGGCTGAATTGCGCGAACGTGCCGGCCCCCAGACCGCGGTACAGAACGCCACAAGGGAATTGTTCTTTGCCGGACAGCGCCTTGCCAACCGCGCCCCGATCGGTACCCCGGAAACGCTGAGCGCCGCGACCCCGCAGATGCTGCAACTGTTTCACCAACGCTGGTACCGTCCGGAGCATACGGTGATCGTGATCGCTGGCGATGGCGATCCGGCCATGTTCGAGGAGCTGCTGAACAAGCATTTTTCGCAATGGCGAGGCGAGGGCGAGGCCGGCACTATTCCCGATTTTGGCCAGCCTAAGGAGACGGCCGATATCAGCCGGGTTGTGGTCGAGCCGACCTTGCCCCGGTTCATTTCCATGGCCATCGAGCGGCCGTGGGAGCAGGTAGAAGATACAATCGTTTACAACCAGCAGATATTGATCGACCTTCTCGCGCTGCAGTTGATCAATCGCAGACTGGAAACCCGCGCCAGGGCAGGGGGCAGCTACCTGCAGGCAAGCGTCGGGCAGGACGATGTCAGCCGCTCGATCGACGGCACCTTTATCAGTATCGTTCCGCTCGGCGACGACTGGGAGGCGGCGCTTAAGGATGTCCGGGCGGTAATCGCCGACGCCACCACCAGAGCGCCATCCGAGGCCGATATTGCCCGGGAAATAGCCGAATTTGATGCCGCTTTGGCGATCGGAGTCGAGAGCTATCAAACCGAAGCGGCGCGAAAACAGGCCGACAATATAATCAATGCAGTCGATATTCGCGAGACCGTCGCGACGCCGCAGGTTGCCCTGGACGTGTTCCGCGCGATGCGAGATCTCTACACGCCGAAGCGGCTGCTCGATTCAACGCGCAAGCTATTCTCGGGTGTATCGACACGCGCCTTGCTGACATCGCCCGATGCGATTGATGGTGGAAAGGCCCGGCTTGCCAAGGCGCTGCAAAACACTGTTGAGGCAGCCAGCGACGTCCGAGTCGTCCAGTCTGACATTGGCTTTGAGTCGCTGAAAAAAATTGGCAAGAAGGGGACTATCAAGGCCTCCCGAAAAATCGAGCGTTTCGATGTCGAGCAGCTGGAATTGAGCAATGGCGTCAGGGTGCTGCTGTTCCCGAATACGGCGGAGCGTAACAAAATCATGGTCAATGCCCGTTTCGGTCACGGCTATAGCGGGCTGTCCTCGACGCAGCAAACCCTCGCCTGGTCGGGTGCGATGGCGCTGATGGCGAGCGGTGTGGGCGACCTCGGGCAGGAAGAGCTCGACAAGATCACCACCGGTCGCAGGATTGGCCTGGGATTCGATATCGACAATGACGCATTCGAGATTACTGCGGATACGCGGCCCTCGGATCTAGAGGACCAGCTACACCTTATTGCAGCCAAACTGGAATTTCCGCGCTGGGACCCGGCGCCCGTGATCCGCAGCAAGGCGGCGGCGCTGATTGGCTATGACAGCTTTTCTGCTTCTCCACAGGCCGTTCTCGAGCGTGATCTGGAATGGCTCGTGCATGGCAAGGATCCGCGCTGGAAGACTCCCAACAAGGAGGATTTCAGCAAGCTGACCGCAGAAAATTTCAAGAAATTCTGGCAGCCGATATTGGCCAGCGGTCCCATCGAGCTGATGCTGTTCGGCGATTTCGACCGGGACGAGGCGGTCGATGCTGTTCTCAAGACGTTTGGGGCTCTGAAACGGCGGAAGTTTAGTGCAGTTCCGGCAGATGCCACGTCCCCCCAATTCCCTGAACCGCAGGCGGGGCCGGAAATCCTGGTGCACAAGGGTGACAAGGAACGGGCGGCCGCAATGGTTGCCTGGCCGACTGGTGGCGGTTTGGAAGATGTCCGGGAAAGTCGCAGGCTCGAGGTGCTAACGTCAATTTTCAATGACCGTTTGTTTGAAATCCTCCGCTCACAGCAGGGAGCGAGTTACAGTCCGCAGGTCATCAACAGCTGGCCGGTCGATTTTGAAACAGGCGGCTATATCGGGGCGCAGAGCCAGCTGACACCCGATAATATCGACCGCTTTTACGATGTGGTAGAAATGATCGCCAGGGATTTGAGGGAAAAGCCGGTGAGCGCCGACGAACTGCAGCGGGTGGTGGAGCCCTTGCGCCAGCTGATTGCCAGAGCGAGCAGTGGTAACAGTTTCTGGATGAGCCAGATGGAAGGCGCGAGCTACAATCCCCAGAAATTTGTCGCCCTGCAAAGTCTGCTCAGCGACTATACGGTGATCACACCAGAGGAAGTGCAGGCCCTTGCCATCAAATATCTCAAAGACAAGAAAGAATGGAAACTTGTCGTCCTGCCCGAATCCGATCGTCTGGCCGCCAATGACAATGAGCCGGTCTCAGAGCCGATGGAAGCCGCCGGCAGCAATTAGGTCTTAGCCCTTGATCGAATCCGCCAGTGCGAGAATCTGGTCGTTGCTGGGTCGCTTTTTATAATCGCCCGACACGGTTTTGGCGAGAATCTTGCCGGTGCTGTCGATCAGATATACCGATGCATAAGGTACGCCCACCGCTCGTCCCTCGGTATATTGGGGGTCGCGTATGCCGAAGGCATTGATCACCGTCGATGGCTCGTCTGACAGCATCTCATATTGCAGCATCTGGTTTTTGGAGAAACGATCCTGCTGGTCCGGGCTGTCATAGCTGAGGCCGTAAAGACGATATCCACGGTCCTTGAGGTCCCCGACGATTCCGTTGATCGATTTCAGCTGGGTCTGGCAATAGGGGCACCACTCGACCGATCGCGTAAAGACAATCAGGGCAGGGCCGTGATCCAGTATTTTTCCCAATGTGGTCTCCTTGCCGTCCAGCAGGAGGCTGGCCTTCATGGGAACCTGTTCGCCAACAGCCAGTCCAGCGTCGATACTGTCTGCCTCGGTAATTGGTGCAACGATCGTTTCCGGCTTGCTCTCAACATTTTCAGCGCTTTCCATCTGGTCGCTGGACGCCGGCTCGGAGCAGCCAGACAAGGCCAGGGCCGAGGCTAGTAAAGAAAATGTAGTGGCTGTTCGTATCATGACAATATCCATCCTGCTTTATCTTCAGCGGGTTCGCGGTTCATCAGCGTTCCGTTACAGTATCGAACAAATGAAGCAGATGCGGAACGATAGCCCCGACGCCCGACAGGACCCGGTCGATGACCCGCCTGTATCATCACAAAACATATTTTGACAGATCGGTATCCTTGGCCACGTCCGACAGTTGCTTCTCGACATAGGCCTTGTCGATGCTGATTTCCTCACCAGTCCGGTCTTCTGCGGTGAAACTGATTTCTTCAAGCAGCTTTTCCATCACGGTCTGAAGCCGACGTGCGCCGATATTCTCGACGGTCTCGTTGACGTTAGCCGCAATTTCGGCAAGCTTTTCGATCGCGTCCTTGGTGATGCTGACCTTGACATCTTCGGTACCAAGCAGAGCAATATATTGCTCCGGCAGATTGGCCTTTGTCTCGGTCAATATCCTGACGAAGTCGGATTCGGTCAACGCCCGCAGTTCCACCCGGATCGGCAGGCGGCCCTGCAATTCTGGCAACATGTCGCTGGGCTTGGATATGGAAAAAGCGCCAGAGGCGATGAACAGGATATGATCGGTTTTCATTGGGCCATATTTGGTCGCAACCGTTGTTCCTTCGATTAGCGGCAGGAGGTCGCGCTGGACGCCTTCCCGGCTGACCGATCCGCCGCGCATGTCGCTGACCGCGATCTTGTCGATTTCGTCAAGGAAGACAATGCCGTTGGATTCAGCGTCCAATATTGCCGCCCGCGAGATATCTTCATCGTCAAGTCGCTTGTCGGATTCCTCTTCGACCAGCTTGTCCCAGGCGTCGGCGACGCGCATCTTGCGGCGTTTCAGGCGGTTCTGGTTCAGCGCTTTACCCATCATGTCGGAAAGATTGATCATCCCGACCTGGCCACCCATGCCGGGGATATCCATTGGCATATTGGGCGTATCTTCGACTTCGATTTCGATCTCGGTGTCGTTCATGTGATTGTCGACGACACGCTGGCGAAAGCTCTCCCGGGTTGCTTCACTTGCGTTCTCGCCGCACAACACGTCGAGCAGCCGTTTCATCGCGGCTTCGGCGGCGGCTTCGTGCACTGCCTGTCGCCGCCGTTCGCGCTCCAGCCGGACCGCTTCCTCTGCAAGATCGCGGGCAATTTGCTCGACATCACGGCCGACATAGCCGACCTCGGTGAACTTGGTTGCCTCGACCTTGATGAAGGGGGCGTCGGCGAGCTTGGCCAGGCGTCGGGAGATTTCGGTCTTGCCGCAGCCGGTGGGGCCGATCATCAGGATGTTTTTCGGCGTTACTTCCTCGCGCAGATCAGCGGGCAGCCGCTGTCTGCGCCAGCGATTGCGCAGTGCGACGGCTACCGCGCGCTTGGCGTCTTGCTGGCCGATAATATGTTCGTCCAGCGCCTTGACGATGGCTTTGGGGGTCAGGTTCGCCTGCATGCTCATTTCTCTTCGTTCAATATTTGGGGGCGGAGGTGCGCTAGATATCGCTGTCGAGCGTTTCGATCGTGATCTGGTCATTCGTGTAGACACAAATTTCCGCAGCGATCTCCATCGCCTTTCTGGCCAATTTTTCGGCATCCTTCTCATAGTCCATCAGGGCCCGGGCCGCAGACAGAGCAAAATTTCCGCCGGACCCGATTGCGGCAATGCCTTCATTGGGTTCCAGTACATCGCCATTGCCGGTGAGGATCAGCGTGATATCCTTGTCGGCCACGATCATCAGCGCTTCCAGGTTGCGCAGATATTTGTCGGTGCGCCAGTCCTTGGCAAGCTCGACGGCGGCGCGCATCAATTGTCCGCTGTGCCGCTCGAGCTTCGCTTCCAGCCGTTCAAACAGGGTGAAGGCATCCGCGGTAGCACCTGCAAAGCCGCCGATTACCGAGCCGTCGTGCAGTTGCCTGACCTTGCGGGCGTTCTGCTTCATGACGGTTTGTCCCATAGACACCTGACCGTCGCCGACGACCACGACCTTGCCATTTCTTCGTACCGATAGGATTGTGGTGCCATGCCATTGCAGCAGGCCATGTTGCTGATTTTCTGTCATGAAACGGGATATGGGTAATCGGGTGCGGATGTGCAACCAAAGGCTTCGCTGGTCGACCGGATCAACGATATTTTGTCGCCAGATGGCCGGTTCTTGCCAATCGAATATGCAAAAAAAATGGCGACCGATCGGCCGCCATTCTTAAATTCGTGTCTGAACTGGTTCAGGGGGAGGTCGGCGTATTTTCGCTGCCGTCGGCTGCGATAATGATGCCGCCGATCACTGCTGCTGCAGCGAGGATAGCAATGATAATGCCCGAGCCACCTTCAACATTGTTCTCGCCTTCGACGGTTGCACTGGTGCGTGAAACAGACGATACAGGCTGCGAAGCCTGTGCCAGGACAGGTGCGCTTACAAGCGATGCGGCTGCTGCTGCAGCCATTCCAATTTTACCGAAACGCATAATTAGCTCCTTTGGGGTTTCGCATTTCATTCAATACGCGGGGAGCATTGGCATAATAGGATGCTGAAATCAACCATCTTATTGCTGAAAAAAGGAATCTCCGCCTTTCGTTGCAAAGATCACACAGATTTGCGTTTCACCCGGAGAGATACGGCTTTTCGCAGCTTGCCGGCCTTACTCCGTTCTTGCCACCCAGCCCGGTCTGAAAACCGTGGATTTTCAACGCTGTTCCAAATCAAGACGTTAACCATCGAGGGGAAATTCGGACTCGCAAACATGCATAACAAACTGTTAACCAGTGGTCATGGAAAGACACAGATTAAGACCTCTGGTTCTGCACGACGAAGCGATACGACACCCGTTTCGTCAAAGCCTGCCAATGGCAATCGTGCAAATCGCGAGAGAGGAACATGAGTCGGAAGCGAGAGCGCTTGCCAGAGCCAGCAGTTTTGGTGACGATGCCAGCCTCTTCCTGTTAAGCTTTTTGGCTTTCTTTACGGCCTTCTACATGTTCATTTTCTGAGGACGCCCTGACTGGCGGTCAGTCGCAGGCGCGATGCAGTTGCTGCCCCAGCCATGCGGCCACCAGGCACATGGCGGCCACCAGCAGAAGCTGTTCGGTGGTAGACACCCCGAGCATGCTGAGACCCAGGGCGACCAGGGCACCCAGCACCATGCAGCCCGAATTGACTACATTGTTGGCGGCAATCGTCCGGGCCGTCTGGCTGATGTCGACGGTCGTTGTCAGAAAGGCATACAGCGGCACGACGAACATGCCGCCGAATATCGATACGCCGCCGAGCGTGCCGAGCAACGCCCATGCCCCGTCATGAACGATGAATGTTTCAAACGTGTATAGCTGGCCATCGGGCAGGCCCTGCCAGCTGTGGGCTATAAAATAGAGAATCACGACAAAGACACCCATCAGGATGACGCTTGCCGGAGCAAAGCGCGCCGACACCTGGCTTTTCAAGAGACGGTTGACGAGAACCGAGCCGATTGCAATGCCCATAGAGAATACGCCGAGGAACAGGCTGGCCACTTCCGGCGTCGCGGTGAGCACATTCTCGACCAGCGGTGGAAACTGGATGATCATGACCGATCCGATCGTCCAGAAGAAACTGATCGCGATGATCGCCAGATACAATTTCCGAACATGCAAGGTCGCTGAGATCAGGCTGATCGACGAGCGGACAAAATTGAAATCGATTTTCTCAACTTCCTTCTGGGCCGGCGCCGGCGGCATGAACTGCGCCGCGACCCGGCCAATCAGCGCCACCAGAAAGACCGTGACAATCGCAATCTCGACGCCATTGCCGTCGCGATCGATGATGATGCCACCCAGAATCGTTCCCGCGAGAATTGCGATATAAGTACCGGCTTCCACCAGGCCGGTTCCGGCAAGAACCTCGTCCTTCTCGAGGTGCTGCGGAAGCACCGCATATTTGATCGGGCCGAAAAAGGTCGATTGCAGGCCAAGGAGAAACAGGGCGGTCAGCATCACCGGAATATTGTGCAGCCAAAGACCGACCCCGCCGATCACCGCGATGAATATCTCAAGCGTTTTTACCAGGCGGGTGATCCGTGCCTTGTCATAATTGTCCGCCAACTGGCCGGCGAGCGACGAAAAAAGGAAAAACGGCAGGATGAAGAGCCCGGAAGCCAGGGCATTGAAGGCGAAATCCTCGGATTCACTCTGGTAGATGCCGTAGGTCACCAGGATCACCATCGAGAATTTGAACAGATTGTCGTTAAATGCTCCAAGAAGCTGCGTCAGGAACAGTGGCAAAAACCGTTTCGTCCGCAGCAAATGCGCCGTATTCTGCATAAAATGAAAACTCTGTTCTAGGAGAAAAAGGAGCGTCGGTTTACCCTTAGCCCATTCAGTCCTAACGTCAACTCGACGGCTAGATCGTCCGGGGGCGAGCACGATGAATCGGCCTCAGTCTGCTGAATCAATTTTCATTTCGGGCAAATCCGTTTATGCGAAAGCCGCGATGCTGAATTTGCCTAACATATTGACACTCTCGCGGATATTTGCGGTTCCGATTCTGGTATTCCTGCTCTGGCCGAACTTCAACAAATTCGCCGAGCAGCCCTTGCCGATCGACTATTTGCTGGCCTTTGGTCTCTATTGCCTGATGGCGGTCACCGACTATTTCGACGGCTATCTGGCCCGGACGCAGGGAACGGTGTCGAAGCTCGGGATATTTCTCGATCCGATCGCCGACAAGATCATGGTAGCAGCCGTCGTCCTCATGCTGATCTTCACCCGCGACATCAATGGATGGCACACGATCGCCGCCATTGTGATCCTGCTGCGCGAGATCATGGTATCCGGCCTGCGCGAGTTTCTGGCCGGCTTGCAGGTCAGCGTGCCGGTGTCCCAGCTGGCAAAGTGGAAAACCGGATTTCAGATGATTTCTCTCGGCGCCCTGATACTGGCCGGGGGCTTGCCGCATTTCCCTGTCGTGCAGACCGTCGGTCTTTGGACCCTCTGGGCAGCAGCCATTCTGACGCTGATTACCGGATGGGACTATCTGCGTGTCGGCCTGAAGCACATGGACTGATGACGCGCTCGCTCAACATCGTCTATTTCGCCTGGGTGCGAGAACGGCTTGGCATCGACCATGAGCAGATGCTGCTGGAGGACGAAACCGAAACGATTGGCGACGTGGTGAGAATCCTGTCGGGGCGGGCCCCGACCTATGCGGACATTTTTTCCGATGTTGGCAAATTGCGCTTCGCCCTTGATCAGGATTATGGTCTTTTGTCGTCCCCGATCGGGTCGGCCACGGAGCTGGCGATTTTTCCGCCGGTTACGGGCGGATGATCAGGATCGCGGTCGGCCCGGAAGATTTCGACATAGGTGCGGAAACGCGGCAGGTGGCTGCGCAGGGCGGTGGTGCTATAGCCAATTTTGTCGGTCAGGTCCGGGACGACGGCGATATAGCCTCGCTCGAACTCGAACATTATCCGGCGATGACCGAAAAGGCGCTCACGGAAATTGCCGAACAGGCTCTGGCCGACTGGTCCCTGCGTGCGGTGACGATCATCCATCGGGTCGGAATATTGGCGGTTGGAGAGAATATCGTGCTGGTCGTGACCGGATCCGATCACCGCGAGGCGGCGATGGAATCCTGTTCATTCATCATGGACAAGCTGAAGACTGTCGCCCCCTTCTGGAAGAAAGAATCCCGCAGCGATGGGGGCACGAAATGGATCGAGGAGCGGGAATCGGATATCGCGGCCGCATCAAAATGGAAGAATTAGAAGCATCTTTTATTCGTGCGCCTTTGACTCCCAGTTCCGCGCACCCTTCATGATTTCCGCCAATAGCTGAAATTCGCTGCGCCGCGGACTGTTCTTCCGCCAGACCAGAGCGATGTCCCGTGTTGCCCGGTCAGAGGTCAGGGGCCTGGCGACAATGTCCGTATAGTTCAAAATGCCGCTGTCGATCGCCATCTTGGGAAGCAGGGTCAGACCGAGGCCGTTATCGACCATCTGCACCAGAGTGTGCAGCGAGGTTCCCATCATCCGGGCGGAGGCGCGCAATTCCGGGCGGTTGCAGGCGGCCAGAGCATGGTCCTTGAGGCAGTGTCCGTCTTCCAGCAGAAGCAGTTGCGTCTCGTCGATCTGCGCCGGATCGACCTCAAGCGGCGGGTCCCGCGGGTCGTTTTTCGGGAAGGCCACGAGAATCTCGTCACTGAACAGAATCTCCGATTCTACATCTCCGCAAGGAAAGGGTTGGGCAAGCAGCACACAGTCCGCATGGCCATGGTGCAACGAATCACAAGCCGCCTGGCTGGTTTCCTCCTTGAGATAGAGTTTCAGCTCGGGTCGTTCCCTGCGCAGTTGCGGCAGCAGACGCGGCAGGAGAAAGGGTGCGATGGTGGGAATTACGCTCATCCTGATATCGCCTGCGAGAGGTTTGCCGGCTGACCGCGCCATTTCCGACAGCTCTTCCGCTTCCCGGAGGATACGGTAGGCCTTTTCAACCATCTGGTTGCCCAGTTCGGTGAAGCGGACGACCCGGCGTGTGCGCTCGACCAGCACGATATCCAGCAAGGCTTCGAGTTCCTTTATCCCTGCGGACAATGTCGACTGGGTGACAAAGCAGGATTCGGCTGCCTTGCCGAAATGGCCGTGCTCCTTGAGTGCGACCAGATATTGTAGCTGCTTGAGAGTGGGAAGGTAGGTCGACATTATCGAGGCTTTCGATCAATAGAAGAATATTGATCTAATATAGTGATAATGACCGCTTTGAAAAGGGTCATCCCGGTTCGGTTGCAAAAAAAGACTGGAAATGGGCGCTTGTCGTGCCTAGTTTGACTATTCGGCAATATCCGGAGGGAATATATGTTTCGGGAACTAGGCGCTTATCTGGATTCCATCAAGGCGCGCGATCCCGCTCCGCGATCCCGTTGGGAAGTGCTGCTCTATCCCGGGGTGCTGGCAATCGGTCTCCACCGGGTTGCCCATTGGCTGTTTCGGGGCGAGCTTTATTTCTTTGCCCGCCTGGTAAACCATATCGCGCGATTTCTTACCGCCATCGATATTCACCCAGGCGCGAAGATCGGCAGGCATCTGTTTATCGACCATGGCTTCACGGTCATTGGGGAAACCGCTCATATCGGCGACAATGTCACCATCTATCAATGCGTAACCCTCGGCGGCACCAATCCGACCAACGGTGTGGGCGGCAAGCGCCATCCGACGATCGAAGATGATGTCATTCTCGGCTCCGGAGCGCAGGTTCTCGGGCCGATCACGGTGGGTAAAAGAGCCCGCGTCGGTGCCAATGCCGTGGTCACCCAGGACGTGCCGGAAGGGGCGACGATGGTCGGCGTTCGCGCCCGCCCGACGCTCGTCGAAGCGCAGCAATATCAGAAGGACTTCGTTCCCTATGGCACGCCCTGCAGCGAGATTTTCGATCCCTCGACGCAAAAGCTGGAGATTTTACAGTGCGAAATGGAGCAGCTGCAGAAGCGACTTGCCGCCTTCGCCCAGGAGCGCAATGGGGGCGAGGAAGACATCCAGAAAAAGGGGCGTGACAGCGCCTGATGCGTTTCACGGACTCCAACATATCTCCCTTTCCGCAGCGGGGTAGTCCATCCCAGGTGGGTTTCGAGCGTCGCGAACTGGACCGTATTCTCAACCTCTATGGCCGCATGGTCGCTGCCGGTCACTGGAAGGATTATGCCATGGATATGCGCCGTGATGTGGCCGTGTTTGCTGCCTTTCGCCGCGCCTCGGAACGGCCGCAGATCCGGATCGAAAAGCGCCCCGCCGAACGCAACCGCCAGGGTATGTGGTCATTGCACGGCGAGCAGGGACAAATATTGAAGCGCGGCCATGAACTGGCGGGGGTGTTGGCCCCGGTCGAGCGCAAATTGTTGAAATTGGTGGCCGACTAACCGTCAGACATATCCGCCAAGAGCGGTGACTGCTGCAGATTATCCGCCAGCGGCGTCGGTATCGAGCGCATAGCCTGCCGACCGCACCGTACGGATGATATCCGACCGGCCATTGGCATTTAGTGCCTTGCGCAGCCGCCGGATATGGACGTCGACTGTCCGGAGCTCGATATCGCTGTCCTGGCCCCATACACTGTCAAGCAGCCGTTCGCGCGAAAAGACCCAGTTGGGATGTTCAAGAAAATGGCGGAGCAGGCGAAACTCGGTCGGTCCCAGCGGAATTGTGTCGCCGGCGCGTTTGACCTTGTGGCCGACGGTGTCCATTTCCAGATCACCGAAGCTCAGCTTTTCCCCGGCTAGGGCAGGGCGCACCCGGCGCAGCACGGCCTTCACCCGCGCAATCAGCTCGCGCGGACTGAACGGCTTGGTGATATAGTCGTCGGCACCGGTTTCAAGGCCGCGAATCTTGTCCTCTTCCTCACCGCGGGCGGTCAGCATGATGATCGGAATATTGGCGGTTTCCGAGGATCTTCTGAGGCGGCGGCAGACCTCGATGCCGGACAGGCTCTCCAGCATCCAGTCGAGCAGGATCACGTCTGGCCGATGTTCCTGGACCAGCAGAAGTGCTTCCTCGCCATCCGGGGTGTGGATCACGTCATATTCTTCTTTTTTGAAGTTCCAGCTCAGAAGTTCCGCAAGGGCGGCATCATCTTCTACCAGCAGTAATTTTGCGTTGGGCATCAGTTGGCCTCGTCTTCAACAGCTTTGTCGTTCGGCGTCGCCGGGTTTTCGCCGCGGGTCCGCTCGGGCATCGGCTCACCGGTCGCGGCAAAATAGACCATTTCCGCGACATTGGTCGCGTGGTCGCCGATCCGTTCGAGATTCTTGGCAATGAACAGCAAATGCGCCGCTTCGCCAATATCCTTCGGATTTTCGATCATATGGGTGATCACGGCGCGAAAAATGCTGTTGTAGAAATCGTCCACGATCTGGTCGCGCCGGTTCACTTCCATCGCCAGCTCGGCATCGCGCCTGGCGAAGGCGTCGAGCGAGTCGCGGACCAGTTCGCTGGCAATTTTCGACATGGACGGCAGCAACGATATCGGGCGCAGTCGATGCGTCTGGGTAACCAGAGGCACCCGCTTGGCAATATTTTTCGCATAGTCACCGATCCGTTCAACCACGCCGGATATCTTGAACGTCGCGATCAATTCCCTGAGGTCGTCGGCCATCGGCGCGCGCAATGCTATTGTCTGGAAAGTCAGCTCGTCGATCCGTTTTTCGAGATCGTCGATCAGCTTGTCCTCGCGCACGACTTCAGCCGCCAGCTCGAGATCGCTCTTTTCCAGAGCGCGCATCGCCTTGGCAATGGCCTGCTCGCTGCGGCCACCAATTTCGGCGACCATGCCCCGCAATTCGTTGATGTCCGAATCGAACGCTTTTACGGTATGTTCTGTGCCACTATTGACCATTTTTAATCCTGTTCATCGATAAATCAGCCGTAGCGACCAGTGATATAATCCCGCGTTTTTTCTTCGCGCGGATTGGTGAATATATCGGTCGTCTCGCCATATTCCACCAGAGTGCCGAGATGGAAAAACGCTGTTTTTTGGGAGACGCGTGCGGCTTGCTGCATATTATGGGTTACGATGACTATAGCATATTTTCCGCGCAGTTCGTGAATTAGTTCCTCGATCTTGGCGGTAGCGATCGGATCGAGCGCCGAGCAGGGCTCATCCATGAGGATCACCTCGGGATCGACGGCAATCGCGCGGGCGATGCACAGGCGCTGCTGCTGGCCGCCCGACAAGGCGGTGCCGCTGTCCTGCAATCGGTCTTTCACTTCGCCCCAGAGACCGGCGCGCTGGAGCGACGATTCGACGATCTCGTCGAGATCTTCCTTGCCGGTCGCCAGCCCGTGAATGCGTGGACCATAAGCAATATTGTCATAAATGGACTTGGGAAAAGGATTGGGTTTCTGGAACACCATGCCGACCCGGGCGCGCAGCTGCACCACGTCCATTCGCGAGGCATAGATATCCTCGCCTTCCAACTTGATCTCGCCGGTGACGCGGGCGATCGGAATGGTATCGTTCATCCGGTTCATGCAGCGCAGGAAGGTCGACTTGCCACAGCCGGACGGACCGATGAAGGCGGTGACTGCGTCCATGTTCACGTCGATCGACACATCGTTGATTGCCTGCTTGTCACCATAGAATACGTCAACATGGCGTGCCGTCATTTTCGGCGTTCCGCTTCCGGTGGTCATGGCTGGGGTGGCCGAATCTGTCATATTTACGCTTTCGCTCGGTTCGAGAGTTTTTGGTTCGTCATGCATCGTCGGCCTACCAGCGCGTTTCGAAACGATTGCGAAGATAAATCGCGAGGGCATTCATGACCAGAAGGAACAACAATAGCACGATGATCGCTGCCGAGGTCTTCTCGACAAAGCCGCGGTCGACTTCATCCGACCACAGGAATATCTGGACCGGCAACACGGTGGCCGGGTCGGTGATCCCGTCCGGCGGCGTGGCGATGAAGGCCCGCATCCCGATCATCAGCAGCGGGGCAGTTTCGCCAAGAGCGCGTGCCATGCCGATGATGGTGCCGGTCAATATGCCGGGCAGGGCCAGTGGCAGGACGTGGTGGAACACGACCTGCAGCGGGCTTGCACCGATTCCGAGCGCGGCCTCGCGGATCGAGGGCGGAACCGATTTGACCGCGTTGCGACCGGAAATGACGATTACCGGCATGGTCATCAGGGCGAGGGTCAGACCGCCGACCAGCGCGCCGGACCTGGGCATGCCGAAGAAATTCAGAAACACCGCCAGACCGAGGAGGCCGAATATGATCGAAGGAACGGCCGCAAGATTATTGATCGACACCTCGATCAGGTCGGTCAGCCGGTTCTTGGGCGCATATTCCTCGAGATATAGTGCCGCCAGTACACCAACCGGAAAGGCCAGCATCAAGGTCACGATCATGGTGATCAGCGAGCCTTTGAACGCGCCCCAAATGCCGACCTGCATCGGGTCGGTGGCGTCCGAATTGCTCAGGAAATTCCAGTTGAAGCCGGTCGAAAGCTGGCCGTCCAGTTTCCGGACCTGCTCCTCGGCTTCGGCGGTCCCGCTGCCCTTGTAGGCGACGTCGATATCCGACGCGACCGGCAGGTAGACAGTGGCCTTCCGTTCGACGATCTCCGGATCGTTCAGGATTGCAGCGCTGACCGCAGTCCATCCGCCCTGCGAGAACAGTTCGGAGCCTTGCCGGCCATATTCGATTTCAATGCTGCTATCGACAATATCCCGCAACCCGAGGGTTTGCAGATTGGCCTCGGCATTGTTTCCCACGAACTGGCTGGCAGAGGCGCCGCCGGTGACAGCCGGAAAATCTATCTGAACCGGCAGTTCGGTCTGTGTGAAGCCGCGGAATCCGTTGCCGACCATGACCACCAGCAGGAAAGCCAGAAAACCAGCGGACAGCACGATTGCCGCGATGCCCATCGCCTTGAACCGGCGTTCGGCCGCATAGCGCCCGGCGATCCGCTTCTGCATGTCAGCGCCTTGCCAGTCCGTCGGACGGCGGCCTGTGTCGGTGAGACTATTCATATGCTTCCCGATATTTTTTGACGACGCGCAGGGCGATCAGATTGAGCAACAGGGTGACGATGAACAGCACCAGACCGAGGGCAAAGGCCGCCAGGGTTTTGGGGCTGTCAAATTCCTGGTCACCGGTCAGCAGCTGCACGATCTGTGTGGTCACCGTGGTCACACTGGAGAAGGGGTTGGCGGTCATGTTGGCAGCCAGGCCCGCGGCCATCACCACGATCATCGTTTCACCGATCGCCCGGCTCACCGCCAGCAGCACGCCGCCGACGACACCGGGCAGGGCGGCGGGGATCAGCACCTTCTTGATAGTTTCGCTGTGCGTGGCACCCATCGCCAGCGATCCGTCCCGCATCGCGCTTGGCACGGCAGCGATACTGTCATCGGCCATAGACGAAACGAAAGGGATGATCATGATGCCCATCACGACGCCGGCTGCCAGGGCTGATTCCGAAGACGCATTGGAAATGCCGATGGAAACCGCAAAGTCGCGCAGGGCAGGGGCCACGGTCAGCGCCGCAAAATAGCCATAGACTACGGTCGGCACGCCCGCGAGCACTTCCAGGATCGGCTTCATCCATGACCGGAGTTTTGCCGGTGCATATTGCGTTAGATAGATCGCGCTCATCAATCCGAGCGGGATTGCCACGATCATCGCGATGATCGCGCCGATGAAGACGGTTCCCCAGAACAGGGGGATGGCACCAAATCCGGTTTCGCCCCGGGGCCCCGCAACCGCCTTCGGATTCCATTCGGTACCGAACAGGAAATCGATCGGCGAAACCATCGAGAAGAAGCGGGCCGTTTCAAAGACCAGCGAGAGGAAAATGCCGACCGTAGTGATGATTGCGATCAGCGACGCGAGCAGCAGCAGCAGCATGGTCACCCGCTCGATTTTCGTTCGTGCCCGCAGATCGGGCTTGATTTTCAGCCAAGCATAGGCGCCGCAGGCAAAAACCAGCAACAGCGCCGCGACCGCTCCGATCATCTGGTAATAGGTGATGGCCTCTCGATAGGGCTCCACCATCGACTGGGACAGCGGGTTGAAGGCATTGACCTGATTGCCATAGGCAATGGCGCGCGCCTCCGACAATATTGCCGCCCGGGCGAAACCCTCCTGCGGCAATTGCGCGGCAGCGGGGCTGGTCAGCGCGGCATCGGTGATCAGCGCCGGACTGACGAAGCTCCAGACGGCCATGAAAATGAGCGCGGGCAGTATCGCCCACAAGGCGACATACCAGCCATGGTAATTGGGAAGCGAATGCAGCACCGAGCGGGAGCCGACGTCACGGGTCTGCAGGCCGGCTGCCTTGAGGCGCCCGAAAAACCACGCCATCAGGCCCAGCCCGATCACGAGAAAAAGAAGCGTCGCACTGGTCACTATATCTGGTTCCGCCCTAGGTTCAAAATCATCTGCAAAACTGGAGATCCCACGCAGGCGATCATTTCAGCTCGCTTGGCGACAGAGGGGTCATATCCTGGGCCACTTCGATCATTTTTTTCCGCACATCGTCCGGTGACGCAATCAGACCTGCCTTGACCAGATAACCATCCCTGTCGCCGGCGTTGAGGAATTCCATTACATATTCTTTCAGGCCGGGGATCACGCCGATATGCTGCTTTTTGACGTAGATGTAGAGAGGGCGGGCGCCGGGATATTGACCGGAGGCAATGGCCTCATAGGTCGGGTTGACGCCGGAAACCGGAATACCGCGCACGCTGTCGAGATTTTCTTCCAGAAAGCTGTAGCCGAAAATGCCGACGCTGTTGGGATTGGCTTTCAGCTTCTGGACGATCAGATTGTCATTCTCGCCCGCGTCGATATAGGCACCGTCGGCCCGGACCTCGTGACAGACCGCATCAAATTCGGCCTTCTTGTTTTCCTTGAGTGCCTTGGTTGCCGGGTCCGTAACGCATCCCACTTCCATGATCAGTTCGGTCAGGGCATCCCGGGTCCCGGATGTCGAGGGCGGACCATAGACACTGATCGGATAGGCAGGAAGCGCGGGATCGATATCCGACCAGTTCTTCGCGCTATTTTCCTTGCCGAACGGCCGTTCGGCGATCGCCTTGTATATCTGCACCGGGGTCAGCGAGAAGGAAGGGCCGTTATTCGCCTGGGCAATGGCGATCCCGTCGATGCCGACTTGAATCTCTACCACGCCGGTAACGCCATTGTTCTGGCACATTTCCAGTTCCGACGCCTTGATCCGCCGCGACGCATTTTCAATATCAGGGGTATCCGCTCCAACGCCAGCGCAGAACAGACTCATCCCGCCACCGGTGCCGGTCGATTCCAGAATCGGCGAAGAGTGCGCGCCGTTAATGCTGAATTGCTCGGCGACGGCCTTGGCAAAGGGGAAAACGGTGGACGAACCAACGATCCTTATTTCACTGCGGGTCCCGCCCTGGCCCCCCGAAGCCTGGTCCTGACATGCGGAAACGGCAAGGCAGGCTGTCGCAAGGAGCGCGATTTTTCTTAACATGGAATAATCCCCAATTGATTCGTCGCCGACCCGGTACATAATCTGCCAGGGACCGCCTTTGCAGGTGCGTTTGGCAGGTTTCTAGGGAGGGGCAATGTCCTGATCATTACAGATATGTTACAATTATGTGACAAGGGGTCAGGAGATGCGTCCACTCAGGCCTTTTTGTTGGAAAAGCCATGTCAGGCGGCAGCATCAGCAGCCTCTCCATTGTCAGGCGAATTACTGGCGATCGGAAGTATGATCGACACCGTCGTGCCGGTTCCGAGCGCACTGGTGATTTCCATGCGTCCGCCATGCCGCTCGGTAATATGCTTGACGATGGCAAGGCCCAAACCGGTCCCGCCTATGGATTTGCTGCGCCCCTTGTCGACGCGATAAAAGCGTTCGGTGAGTCTCGGGATATGCTCCGGTGCAATGCCGTCTCCCTGGTCGGTGATGGCAAGACAAAGCATCGTTCCGGCGCTGTTGGATGAGAGGCTTATTGTAACGGGCGCGCCCTTCTTCCCATATTTGAAGGCATTGCTGAGCAGATTGTTCACGACCTGAGACAGTTGCGCGCGATCACCGTGGATCAGGGGAATGGAATCAGGAAGCACGACCAGTATTTCGCTCTCTTTCTTGCCCCGACTGTTGATGTAGAAATCGCGGGCTTCCCCTATCAGATCGCTGAGGTCGATCTTTTCCGAAGGAAGTTCGAACTTCGCCGCCTCGATTCGGGAAAGCGACATCAGGTCCTCGACCAGCCGCTGCATTCGATCGGCCTCGTCATACATGATTTTGAGAAAGCGGGCGCGGGTCGCATCATCCTTGCCAGCCTTGGGGTCTTCCAGAGTCTCCAGAAAACCTTTGATTGCAGCGAGCGGGGTGCGTAGTTCATGGCTGGCATTGGCGACAAAGTCGGTGCGCATCCGCTCTGTTGCATAGCGGCTGCTTCGGTCCGAAAGCTGGACCAGTTTCAGGCCATCCTGAAGCGTGTTGATACGCAGCTCCCAACGCTGTTCGGTGCTGCCGACCCCGACCAGCAGGATCGGCTCTCCGCTGTGCTGGGCATCCGGATTGGCCAGACGGTCCGCTGCGGCAGGGTGCCGGATGGCGATGCGCACATCCTCACCGACAATATGATTGCCAAGGACTTTCGCCGCTGCGGGATTGGCGGCGGCGACCTTTGCGTTCCGCACCAGCAATATCGGGTCGGTGATCGGATTTATGATGTCCTGATAGGCCTCAGACCGCCCTTGATAGAGAATCCGTTTGCGCTGTCGTTCGAGCGCAGCCGGGTCTGGCAGAGGTGGCGCTGGCCTATCCTGAAGGACTATGAACAGGGCGATCGCGCCGCTGGCGAAGACAAAGATGAACTGCTGTCCCGATTGGGGTAATTCGCCCGCGAGAATGGCACCGCCGAGAACGAAAGCCATCGCAACGAGCAGCCGAAAAGGGGAAACCGAGGTCATCTGGCCGATTCTGATACAGTCATGCCATCCATCTAGGCTTTGCCGCAGCGGATCGGCAATCGGAATATTTCGGGTGCCGCCGTCCGCAGGGCCCAGATATAGAGGTCTTGTTAACGATTTTCCTGTCTATGTCCCGATTGTAGACGCAGATTTTAGCGGCAGACTGTTTACTCGCTTTCTGCCCGATTTCTGCTAATGAGCGGATATCTAAAGCTAGTAGAATCATGGATAGAAACGCAATGACCGATAACCGTCCATCTGACTTGCCAGTCAAGGCCGACCAGAATCTCGGCATTGTCACCCGCCGTCGTGCCTTGATGATGGGGGCGATTACCGCATCGGCGGTGGTCAGCATCAAACCGGCGTTGGCTCAAACCGCTGGTTCCGTGCTCAATTGCGAAATTCCGGTTCCCGACAATCGTTCGATGGGCGGGCATATTGCTGCGGATGGCACCGTCGTTTCGCCCGACACGCCCGGCGCATTCGCGCCTGCGGGGCGCAATTTCACCGGTGAAGAAGTGCGGCAGGCGATGAACGGACGGACGCTTCCGGGCACATCCTACGAACAGTCCCAGGCCTATGTAAATTATATCCGGCGCCTGCAGGCCGGCCAGTCCGGCTTCACCTGCTATGCTTCGCTACAGATGCCGCGCTGATAATCCCACCCCATTTTAACATTTGCCTGCTATCAGAACGGCATGTCCGAGCAGAATCGCAGGTAAGCCACCATGACCCAGAAATATCGGGCAGCGCCGAAAGATGATCTGATCTGGCATGAACTGGACAGCATGACGCTGCTGTTTCATCGACCCTCGGGGATCACTCATATGCTGGCCGATCCCGCACCCGCTATCCTCGAAGTCATGGCCGATGCAGCGCTCTCGGCATCCGAAATCGTGGCACGGTTGGAGGCCGGATTTGATTTCGAATCTGGCGGCGACACTGGAAATATCGTCGACGCCCGGCTGGCTGAACTGGCCGATCTGGGGCTGGTCGCGAGAGTTTTGGACTGATGCGAAATATGCACCGGATTCTGCTCAAGATCGGGCCTGCCTCCTTCCGGATCGTCTCTGCCTGGCGCGAGCCTCTGGATCAGCTGGAAGCTCTGTACGCCAAATATCCCGCACCTGCTGACGGCATCGTCGACTTCACGGTGCGGCTTGAAGCCGGCAGACCCTGGCGACGCTATATCCGGCCTTCGGTGCACATTAGTGGCGATTTCTGGCTGCCTGACGCCGCGCCGCTGCCGCTGGCCCAGGGGTTGCTGGCTGCCGAAATGGGCATGAATCTGCAGATGGCGCTTGGCTGGCGGCGGCATTTGCTGCTTCACGCAAGCAGTGTCGAAAAGAACGGCAAGGCGATGGTCATGACCGGCCTGTCGGGGTCGGGCAAATCGACGCTGTCTGCGATGCTCGCGGAGAAAGGATGGCGGTTCATGGGGGATGAATTTGCCCTGCTGGATCTGACGTCGGGCAGTCTGGTACCGTTTCCGCGGCTGATCAGCCTGAAAAACCAGGCGATAGCGGCGATGGAGGAACTTGTCCCGAATGACCGGTTTGGCCCCGAGATGAAGGGCACGCCGAAGGGCGATATCCGCCATCTGGTGCCCCCGAAGGCGGCGATCGACCGAATGGGCGACCCGGCCAGACCGGCGCTGCTGCTATTTCCCCGTTTCGGTCATGATCCGGAGCTCCGGCCCATGGGACAGGCGGAAATCTTCATTCGGTTGACCCAGGCATCGACCAATTATGTGGCACTCGGTGAGGCCGGATTTCGCGCTCTGACCGGTTTCGTCGATCAGGTGCCGGCCAGGGCTATGGATTATCAGTCGATCGAACAGGCGGAAGAACTGATCGAAAGCCTGTGGAGCCAACTGCCATGATTGGCGATGCGCATGTTCTTGTCCGGGCTTTGCGGGATCCGGCCAGCGTTGGGATGCTCGAAAATAGCCAATGGCCGGAACTGATCAGCATCGCGCGTGCGGAATCGCTGATCGGCTCGCTGGCCCACCGGCTCGCCGATGTGCGCGTGCCGGATAAGGTGCGTGCTGTTCTTCAGGACGCTATTGAAGCCCATGATCTGGCGCGTCGTCAGGCGCTATGGGAAGCGGACTGCGCGCGCAGGGCCCTGGCGAATTATCCGGGTAAGACCGTGCTGATGAAGGGCACCGCCTATGTGGCCGCAAATCTCTCGGCCGGCGTGGGGCGCAGTATCGGCGATCTCGATATCATGGTGGCACGCGATGATCTGCCGGTGGTCGAGAGTGCCCTGCTCGACGCCGGTTGGGAATGGGTCAAACCGGACCCCTATGACGACCGCTATTATCGTGAGCATATGCACGAGCTGCCGCCGCTGATTCACCGCGAGCGCGACCGGATGATCGATGTGCATCACACGATATTGCCGCTGACGGCCCGCCCCACGCCGGACGCCGACGCGATTCTGGACAGCGCGGTAGAGCAGGACAGCGGTCTCCATGTCATGGCACCAGCCGATATGCTTCTGCATTCGATTGCCCATATGTTCGCCGACGGCGATCTCGCCGGGGGGCTGCGCAACCTGTGGGACATCAACCTGCTGGTGCGGCAATTTGCCGAAGCTGACGAGGGATTTTGGACGGAATTGGAGGAACGCGCTAAAATCCACGACCTCGTTCCGGAAATGGAACGGGCCCTGCGACTGGCGGCCCGCCTCTATCATACGCCGGTACACAAATATCGCTCCGGAAAGGCCCGGTTTGTCGACTATCTCTATGTCCGGCGTTTGCTGGCTCGTGACGGCTATGGCCGGGAAACACGGAAAGCGATACGCCTTGCCTTTTACATCCGCTCCCACTGGCTGCGGATGCCGCCGCTGATGCTTGCCCGCCATTTGTGGACCAAATGGCGCAAAGGCGGAAAGCCAACGAAATGAACGTGAATATATACGGATAAACGGTCTGGCTTCAGCCCGGTTTGCATGGCATTAGCCGCTGCAAATGGTTGCCTCAGGCCGCCAATCTACCAACTTGCTCCGGAGTAAACCATGACAGATCGCCCGCTCGCCGCAATCATATTGGCCGCTGGCCAAGGCACGCGAATGAAATCGGAAATGCACAAAGTTCTGCATCCGATTGCCGGCAAGCCCATGCTGCATCATCTGCTCGATACGGTCGATTCGATTGGTGTTGAGCGTACGGTGGTGGTGGTCGGTGCACGGCGCGAACAGATCGAGGCGAGTGTGGAGGGCCGAAAGGTGGCGATTGCCGTTCAGAGCGACCAGCTCGGCACCGGCCATGCGGTTGCGCAGGCGCATGACGCGCTCAAGGGTTTCGCTGGTGACGTTCTGATCCTTTACGGTGACGTCCCGATGGTCAGCGCCGACACGATGCGCGACATGATTTACCGGCTCAACAATGGCTCCGACCCGCGTGCGGTCGTGCTCGGCTTCCGTCCCGAGGATGCGGGCGCCTATGGCCGGATCATTGCCGACGAGCAGGGCGAGATCGAGAAGATGGTCGAATATAAGGATGCCAGTGACGCGGAACGCAAGGTCAACCTTTGCAACAGTGGCCTGATGGCGGCGCGCTCCACCGACCTGTTCATCCTGCTTGACCAGATCAGCAATGACAATGCCGCCGGCGAATATTATCTGCCCGACATCGTGATGCTGCCTGGCCAGAAAAGCGCCGTGATCGAGGTCGACGACCCGGCCGAGGTCGCCGGGGTCAACAGCCGCGCCGAACTGGCAGCGGTAGAGAACGCCTGGCAGATCCGTCGCCGCGCGCAGGCGATGGCCGACGGAGTTACCCTGGTAGCGCCCGACACGGTCTGGTTTGCCAGCGATACGCAGCTCGCGTCTGATGTAGTGATCGAACCCAATGTGATATTTGGCCCCGGGGTCTCGATTGGCAGCGGCAGCACAATTTTCGGTCACAGTCATATCGAAGGCGCAACCATCGGCTCCAACGCCAAGGTTGGTCCGTTCGCTCGACTCCGTCCGGGCTCGGTGATGGAGGAGGGTTCCAAGATCGGCAATTTTGTCGAAATGAAAAAGACCCGCCTCGGCAAGGGTGCCAAGGCGAACCATCTGACCTATCTCGGCGACGCGGAAATAGGTGAGGGCGCGAATATCGGCGCCGGCACGATCACCTGCAATTATGACGGCTATTTCAAATATAAGACCGTGATCGGCAAGGGCGCGTTTATCGGATCGAACAGCGCGCTGGTCGCGCCGGTGACGGTCGGCGAGGGTGCCATCGTCGGAGCCGGAGCCACGCTGACCAAGGATGTGGCGAGCGACGATCTGGCGCTTGTCAGAGCAGAGCAAACCGTCAAAATCGGCTGGGCCGGGAAATTTCGCGACGCGATGCTGAAGAAAAAGGCTGCCGAGAAAAAATCATGAAGATGGCTTTGGTGGTTGCGACGGTCGCTATCATTTTATCTGGATGTGATCAGAAGTCCGCTCCGGCGGACGCGGAATCGGCAGAAGAGTCAGTGGCTTCCGCTGATCCGCTGGTTCAAGAGAAGGAGCCCCAGTCGGAAGAACCGGCGGGCACAACCTCCACCTTGTCAGGCACCGGTCTTTGTGCACCGGGCGAGGATGTCCTGTTCTCCTGCCAGCTCGAAAACAAGAAAATGGCTTCCGTATGTGGTCTGAAAAACGGGACTGGCTCTGTCGTCGCGCAATATCGCTACGGTAAAGTCGGGCAAGTGCCAGAGCTGGCCTGGCCGGGACCGGACAGTGCCGACCGTATCCAATTTGCTTCCGTGCCCTATTCGGGCGGCGGCGAAGCACAACTGCAATTCCGGCGCGGGGACACCCAATATATCATCTATAGTAGAGTGATCCGGACCAATTTCGCGCCTGGCGAGCCGAACGATCCAGCCATTGAAGACGGCATATTCGTCCGCAAGGCCGGCAAGACTGTCGCCCGTCATTCCTGTTCCGATCCTGATGTTCGGCCGATTGATTATGACAAGTCCGAGCTTTATGCCGCGACGTCGGAAGATGGAGTCGTCGAACTGGAATATTGAGTGCGTTCCCGATTGACATGATATCATGATATGATATCAGTATATCAATGACCCGTATTCTCGCAGATCTGCCCGACGAAGATATCGACAAGCTGGACGCGCTCGGCGCGAGCCAGAAACGCTCGCGTGCCTCGCTGTTACGGGAGGCGATCCGTCTTTTTCTGGCCCAGAAGACCGATGACCGAAGCTGGATCGACCGGGGGTACGGGCTGTGGGCTGATCGAGAGGATATCCCCGACGGTCTGCAATATCAGCGTGATCTGCGAGAGAATCGCACAACCCATGACGATATCTAACTGATGTCTGATCCTTTCTTTGACACCAATATCCTGATCGACTGGCTGAAGCGACAGCCACTGGCGCGGGCGGAGATATCGCGATACCGCCGCCACCGGATAAGCAGGATCGTATGGACCGAAATTCTCGCCGGCGAGGCGCTGGAACATCGAAGCGTCATCCAGCAAGCGATATCTCCCTTCGAAGTCATCGAAATCGATCAGCGGATCGCAACCGCCGCGGCGGATATTCGTCACCGGACACGGATGAAGTTGCTGGATGCCTACATCCTCGCTACGGCGCAGGTTAATGGTGCGATCCTGATCACGCGCAACACTGTCGACTTCCCGGCAAGCATGCCGGGAATTCGCGTACCTTATACACTCTGAAGCGAAAGACCCCAAAACCATGTGCGGAATTATTGGAATTGTAGGCAAGGAACCTGTCTCGGATCGTCTGGTCGACGGATTGAAACGGATGGAATATCGGGGTTACGACAGTGCCGGTGTCTGCACGATCGACAATGGCCAGCTGATTCGCCGCCGCGCCGAGGGCAAGCTGGCCAATCTGGTTGCCGTGCTTGGCGAGGATGGTGCGGCGGGCAATATCGGGATCGCGCACACCCGCTGGGCCACGCATGGCGCGCCGACGACCAGCAACGCGCA